>NZ_JBQKCH010000018.1:0-47706 GCF_052122455.1 Acidaminococcus sp. HCP3S3_G9_1
CTCTAAGTTGTTGATCGCAACTTATATTGTAAAGGCTAACGGAAAAATATGTAATGGCTATTTGTTTGGGCTGAAAATGGTGATTTCAGCTGGGCTCTAAATGGTCAAATCTGATGGGCTCAAAATGGCTAATTCAGATGGGCTCTAATACAGCTTCAGAAAGGTCACCAAAAAGGGGTCTTTCCAAAATAACGAAGCCGTCATGAAAGTCTTTTATCTGCGAATCTTGGAACTAAAAAATAAAAAATGGAAAGGCAAAGGCCGCGTATCCAATTGGCCTGCTGTTAGGAACCAGCTATTGATTGATGATCGGATTGGACAGCTCATTGAAAAATATGATGGGCTAAACTAAAAACACAAAATTCTTGACAATCCCCGCCCACGAGCGGCCCGCCCAAGGACTGGCCAGTGGCCCCATTCCCCCCTTTAAAACGGCTCAGACGCTGATTCAGCCTGCCTTTTGCAATTTGCTCCCGAAATTCATTTCGGGAGCAAATTTTTATCTGCAATCGCTACTGCAATAACAATCAGCAATTGTCCTTTAATCCGGCTCTCTGCATGGTAAGTTTGATCTGAGTCTATTCCTGCTCTTTGATTAACTTTTTCTTTTGCTTTATACTATCTTGCTCGCAACGTAATTCATAACTGTTTAACTTTCCTTCCTCATATAATTTATTCATCAACTCTTCCGCTTCAACCAATGCATTCTTTTCGCTAGGATATTTATCTATCTTTTCCTCAATCATGTCCATTTCTTTCTGATGAGCATGCATTGATCTTGCATGCATTTTAACACTGTGTTCATTGGCTGGATACATTTTCTCCATCTCCATTAGCTTAATATTTTTTGAAATAAACTTTTGGATGACCTGAAGTTGAAGGGTTAATTTTTTATTGTTCTTTTTATGCAGTTCTTTTTCAACATCCTTATTTAACTGTTTTAAGGTATTGAGCAACTGCTCATTCTTCAATGAAAATCCACCGATTACTTTCCAATTTTCTACACAAAGCGGAGCCAGAGATTCACAAAATCTCCATCGATTAAGGGAATCGATATATTTATAAAGAAACTTATGATAATCTTCTTTCTCTTTCAAATTTCCAATAAGTTCCCCTTTATTGAAAAAATCCATTGCGGATATGAGCAAATTATCTTCGCTTTGTACATCTACAAAATAGAGCATTCTAACAAAATTCAAATCGATAACGATATGTTTTTGTGTTCTCTCATAAAATTGAAAAAAGCTTCCCCATTTCTCTTTATAACCACAGATAAACATGTTCTCGGCCAGTGAAACAAAATTGTTGATTCCGAAATAAAAAATCCCGTTGTTATCCTTATACAAAGTTTCATTAAAAGCCTCTTCTAGCAGTCTTTCCCAGGCAATCTGTTGAGATTTTCCATTTTGAGCATCGAGTACTTCGTTCACGAATCGTTTCATAAACAGCTGCTTATTACTGTACTCTGATTCGCCATTCATTAGTAAGTTCCATATTACCCGGTTCTTTTGTTCTCTTTTTTCCTGATATTGTAAATGCTGAATATAATCGGATTCTGAGATCTTCTCACCATTTTTTTCCTTTTTAAATTTTTGGACATAATCATACCAGTTATAGCCTAGAAAACAGAACAAATAATATGATTCTTGATTTTGCCTATTCTCCATCAATTTGGTAAATGTACTATTTGGATTATCACTTTTTAAAACATGGGAATAGAATTCTAAAAGATTTACATCTGTATATTCATTTTTAAACAAAGCGAGGTCTTCCAGCATTTTTCCAGGTTTGAATTTCAGATACAAATCGTGAACGAAAAATTTTAAAAAGAATACCTTTAAAATAATTTTCTTTGTAGGTTTATCCAGATATTCCCTTTTGTATAAATACAGCTTGGATTCTATTAAAAAATTCCTGACCCTGCGAACAGAAAAATTGCCTTCCCCTATCTTTTCCCACTCTATTTGTATATGCAATTGCTGCAGCACAAAAGAAAGAGGTCCGTAATTATCAGGTAAAGGCATTCTCTGATAATCTTCAATTCCCCATTTATTTTGGTTGGCATATTCTGGCTTTTCTGTTTCGTCCCATAAATTATAAATCAGAGTTCTATATGGAATTTCGCTTATATTCATTTCAAAAGGAACATACTTTTCTCTATACTTAAAATCAATCCCCTGTTCATCCAAAATAGAAGCATCGTATTCTAACACGAATTTTGCCTTGTCACTGCTTAGTCTCTCAGCAATAGCAAATAATCTCTTTACATATTTAGGAGACCCTACTCTTTCAATATCTTCAAAAACAATCAGCAGTGGATTTTCCAATTGCTTCAGATCTTCTTTGAGTCCAACAAAAGTAGATGAGTATTCAAAAGGAGATTGAAGAAAATGAGAAAAAGAAAGTTTTCCCCAAATACTCTTTTTTACATTCTGAAGAAGCTCTGCTGCGTATATTGAGTAAATATGGTTCTCTTTCAATATCTGAAAAATTTTTTGAACAAGTACCCTATCAAAGTCTTCATAGCTGTAAGCTAATGATTCTATATGAATCACATTCCAATTTCTGTTCTTCCGAAAAATATCACATACCTGATCAACTACAAAGGATTTTCCTTCTCCATAGGGAGCCTGAACCCCCAACATGTTATGCGATTCCAGCAGTTTTTCAAGTCTTTCCATATCTGCCTGATGTTCTGGAAAAATTTTCTGTTTCGTCTCCTCATTAACCGTGGAAGAATCGTTTTGAGAAGAGAATTTGCAAATAAAATAACAAACGGTTAATACCAGCAAGTTAATACAAAAATATAAAAGAGAGATTTCCGAAAAAGCTAATGCCTTCCAAATTATAAGACATTCAGCTAAGCCTAGATAAAGAAGCTTCGAGATTGTTTCTGCATGTCGGGTCCTGCCATACCATAGACAGAAAAAAGCAAGCATAGCATTTAACAAGCTCACAGCAACCTGTTGCTTCTCTATTTGTTCACCGAAAAAGATAAAAATTATACAGGCAAAAATAGCAATTGTTATGACTTTTTGTAGATGCTGCCATATCATTTCAAGCTTTTTCTTGTTTATCACTTACCTTTTCCTCCAATAAATTATATATAGGATTCCTCTTGAAGATTTCTTTATCCGCTTCATCCATCTTATTAAAATAAATTTCAGCAGATTGTTTATTGCCTAAAAGGATCTCTATTATACATTTTCCAGAATTCTTATGAGTACGATCTCTTATTTCTACCAATCGCTCTATATCCTGGGCAGACAGTTTATCAAGCCATTTTTTATTTGGAAACAGATAAAATATTAGCGCCCATCTGAAATCGCCATTTTCAGCCCAACCAAATCGCCACGCCATACTTCCCCCATCCCACATGATCTTGGAAAGTAGCTGCCTAGCCACATTCCATTTAAAATCTCTCCAGGAAAATTGGCTGTTTTAATCCGACTCTACATGATCAAATGAACCCGCCGCTAGTACCTTGGTAAAAATGGGAAATTTCCCATGATGACAATGGGGAAAAGTGGTTGATGAAAGACACCTTTAAGCCTTAACAAAAACTTGCTTGTTCTTTTTATCTTTTTCTTTTTGTAAACGTTGTTCCATTTCAATCTTACTTCGGCCTCTTAGGATAGCTGCATACAAAACGGCATTATACATTGTTGCCTTCGCCGCTCCTATATAATTTTTTGCAATATAATCGTATAAATCATTATATACTGAACTACGAAATTGATTCTTTGCATATTGATTAATTAACAAACGTATATAGCGTGCACAAATTTCAATATTTTTTATTGGATTTGCCAATTCTTCCAATGCTTTTCCCTCAGATATGTTTAGAAGGCGGCTCGCTGTAGAAATTTTAACTTGCCCAAATCCAATTGACATATCCTGTTTTAACACAATTTCAGGAAAATAGTTTATGAGTAGCCGTTCAATAAAAGATTGAATGAGGGAACCTCGATTGAATTCCTCGATAAGAAGAACGGATTTCAACAGCTCTGGATCCATTTTGTAAAATTCCGCATTCTTTTTAATCTCTGCCTTGTAATATATAACAAGACTATTCTTTCGATTCATCAGATCAATGTTTCTTAACATTATTGTTGTATCAGTATGTAAAAAATTTATTCTGACCGAATTCATAAAGTCAGCATTTCGTTGAACAGAAAATTGAATAAACAGCGGAAAAATGTAAAGAAATATTCCCAACACAAAGTTTATAGAAGGATATACCGTATCTATATATCCTTTTTCGCCTTGTATTGCAGGAATCATAAATTCCAAACAAGCAAAACCCATAAAAAATAGTACTGCTACATAAAATATATTTGCACAAAATAATTTGAAACGATAAGTGCCTTCCCAGAACTTATACAATTGATACTTCATAATAACAGGGAAAACTTGTATTAAGGATACCAATCCTAAGGCCGAATAATAAACTGTTTTGCTTTTAATATCGAACTGATAGTAGCCCAGGAATATAATTGCACCAATAAAAAAGCAGCGAATGTTTGAGGCAGTCCAAAAGCGTTTTAAGTCAAACATATATGCAATTTCATCTAAAGAAAAGTACCCTTTAGGAATTATCTTTCTATGAACCGTAAAGCTAATTAAGAATAGAACAGTAAAACAAACTATGGAAAAAAGTTCATGTATGTTTTGAATAGAATACAACACTTTGAAGTATACCTCTCCCATCATAAAAATATTTCATCATAAATTTAGCAACTTTTTTTAATCCATCTCTAAAATCATGAACTTCACTTCGTTGCCTATAGGATACCAAACTTTGTAGAAAAAAGCAAAAATTCAGTAAGCGCTTAAAAATCCGGTGTATGAAATCACCACCTTCAGTTTGAGATAATACGGATGTTAAAAATATCGCACGAAAAAAACGAATTTCCCTACGGTGCGCAGCGTGTCGTTTTTTCGAGTCATTCGTGTTACTCATCTCTGGAGGTGGTTTTGTTTTGGGAGAAATTCAACGTATCAAACACCAAAAGGCACTGGAATACTGGAGCCAGATACTGAAGGAACAACAGGAAAGCGGGCTTTGCATCAAGGCGTTCTGCAGATCCCGCCAGATGAGCCATCATGCCATGTACTACTGGCTCAAAGAACTGAGAAAGGAAGCTTTGTCAGCCAATGCTCAGGTCCCCGTCTGTACGACCCAATTTGCGGCTGTCTCTCTGGCGAAGGAGGAACATCCTCCCTGCGGAAATATGGCCGTCCATGTGGGCTCTGCTTCTCTGGAAATCCCTGAGGGAACAGCTCCGCAAGACCTGCAGCGCACGCTGCAGGTCCTGAAAGAGGTGTTCCTGTGTTAATCCGCAACATCACTGCCGACCATATCTACCTGGCCTGTGGATACACGGATATGCGGAAATCCATCGACGGGCTGGCCGCTCTGGTGGCCGCCCGTTTCCATCTGGATCCCCATCAGCCTGCCCTCTTTCTGTTCTGTGGGAGAAGGAAAGACCGGATCAAGGCTCTCTTGTGGGATGAGACTGGATTCCTGCTGCTGTACAAGAGGCTGGAAAATGGCCGGTATCAGTGGCCAAACGCTCCGGAAGATTTGGTAGAACTCTCCCAACAGCAGCTCCGCTGGCTCACAGAAGGGCTCTCCATCCATCAGCCAAAAGCGGTGCAGACAGTCCATCCGTCCCTGACCATCTGAAAAAAGTGGAAATAGTAAGTCTGTGGATTTCCTGGATTTCGGTTCTTTCCTCCGGTATAATGGAAACATCATGAAACGAAGGAGACCGGAACCGTGGCCGAATCAGTGAGAACCGAAGAACAGATCAAGGAACTGGAACAGAAAGTGGAACGTCTGTCCGAGGAGAACCAGAGACTCAAACAACAGCTGCATGCTCTGCGGCACACGGTCTTCGGTTCCCGCACGGAAAAGGCGGAAAAGATCTGTCCGGATCAGCTCAATCTCTTCAATGAAGCCGAAGTGGAAGCCAAACCATCGGCGCCGGAACCTGAAATCGAAGTCCCGGCCCACAAACGGCGCAAGAAGCAGAAGCGGGATTGGGCCGAGCTGCTGGAAAAATTCCCCCATGAAGAAAAAACTGTATACTCTCCCGGAAGATGAACGGATCTGCAAGCGCTGCGGCAGTCCCCTGATCTCCATGGGCAAAGAGAAGATCCGCACGGAAGTGCAGTTCATCCCTGCCCAGGTCAAGATCATCGACATCTACCGGGAATCTTTCCAGTGCCTGGAATGCCGGAAGCAGGAACATTTTGTGGTTGAGAAGCCTCAGATGCCTCACAGCGTCCTGCAGAACTCCATGGCCACCGCTTCTGCCGTAGCCCATGTCATCGTCCAGAAATACCAGATGGCCGTGCCGCTCCACCGGCAGGAACAGGAATGGAAGAATATCGGCCTGCCCCTTTCCCGGGCAACCATGGCCAACTGGATCATCCGGTCTTCCCAGGACTGGCTGTCTCCCCTGGTCAGTGTCATGAAGGCTGAGCTGCTGAAGCAGGCGGTGATCCATGCGGACGAAACTCCGGTCCAGGTGCTGAATGAGCAGAACCGGAAGAACACCACCAAGTCCTTCATGTGAGTGTATACCAATGGGGAATATGAACAACTGAAAAAAATACGGATCTACCAGTACTGCCAAGGCAGGAGCGGTGAGTTCGCCAGGAAGTTCCTGGAGGGGTATCAGGGAATCCTGCAGACCGATGGGTATGCAGGATATGAGAAGGTCCCCTGCAAAGTCCATGCTCTGTGCTGGGTGCACGCCCGGCGGAACTTCGTCAATGCCATCCCGGCAGACATGCCCAAGGAAGAGGTAGCCCAGACCACCTGCGGCTAGGCCATCCAGAAACTGGGGGAAATCTTTGCCGAAGATAAGAAACTGGCGGAACTGGATCCGGAAAAACGGAAAGAAGAACGTCTGCGGCTTGAAAAAAGCAAGCTGGAGGCTTACTTTACGTGGCTGGAAACGAAAATGGATGAGCAGCCGCGCCTGAAGTCGCCGCTGGGCAAGGCCATCCAATATATTCTCCTCCACAGGAAGCAGTTGAGTGCCTACCTGGAATATGGAGAAGCTGCCATGACGAACAATATCTGTGAACGGGCCATCCGGAACTTCACCATAGGCCGGAAGAACTGGCTGTTCAGCGCTTCTCCCAAAGGAGCAGAAGCCAGTGCCACGATTTACAGCATCATCGAGACCTGTAAGGCCAATGGCCTGGAGCCATACACCTATCTGACCTACCTGTTTGAGAAACTGCCCAATATGGATTTCAAGATCCATCCGGAACTGCTCCAGCAGGTGATGCCCTGGTCTGAAGAAGTACAGAATATATGCAAGTAAGCAATAGGCCCTGCCAATCAAAGTCGGCAGGGCCTATTGCTTTATATGTTGTACACCGGATGATTTTGCGGTTACAGAAAGCCTCCTGCTTTCTGCCGCCATTCTCACCCCATCTTCACTTTTCCCACAATCCCCCGTATCTTCGCTTTCTCTTCCTCATTCATAGCCAGTCTGTAAATCACAATCCCATAAAATCCCGTATAGGCCAGCACTTTCCCCACAAACAGTACCTTTCCGTTTCCTGGGATCCCAGCCATTGACGGCTGCACCGATTTCCAGGCAGAACAGTACTGGAATGGTGATTCGGATGATCTGTTTCCAGAAGCCGGGGATATCCAGGCCTATACAGAAATAAACTCTTACTCGGACAGTATTATAGTACCTGCTTATCAAGCAAAAGTTTATTTTTTATTTTACTTCCAAGATTCATAAATAAATTGTCGACGTTCAAATGCATCCTTACCACCTTCCATAATGTCAACAATTTGTTGATGTGTATCTTCAGCGTCTATATTACCTTGAAGAACTCTTATATTCCTATCTTCATAATTAATAGTGAGGACTTTTTCAGCATCTCCGAGTACTGGAATATTTGCATTATGGGTTGCAAATAGGAACTGCATGTTTTTCTTTTCTTTGAGAATAGTGCTAATCACTTCATCATATATTACTTTGTTATCTAAATCATCTTCTGGCTGATCTATAATAATCAGATCGTTTTTGTTTTGTGTAAGGATAAAGAGGAGTAAAGCAGATGCACGTTGACCAATGGAATGTTGTTTTAGCAACTTATCATGATAATATATATCCACTTTATTTGGCACAGGCTTTTTCAATAACTCTGCATATTGATTTCTCAATTTTTCTTTGAGTTTATCATATTCATTGTCTGTTAAAATTTTTTTTAACTCTTCTCCATAATCTAATATCCAATCTTCTACTAATGCAACGTAATCGGTAAAAACTTCACTTAACTTTTGATACTTTATATCGCTAATACCGGTTCCTCTGAAATCTTCTTTTAGATCATTTTTGAACGTATCTTTATCACCTTTAAACTCAATCGAAATTTTCAATTCTTTTTGTGAATCATTAATATTGTCTATTTCAGTTTTGTAAGCAAAAAATATTTGTTGAAGTACATCATTCCTTTCCTGAACAGATTTTTTAAATGTTTGTTCAATTTTCTCCTTTGACTGTGCTCTCTCTTCAAGCAGTGCTAACTGATCTTTTACTTTTTCTTTTTCTCTTGTTAGTTTTATGAGTAAATTTGTATCTATTGTATCATCTTTGATTTCACTTTGGATTTCACGCTGGATTTCAGCGAATTCTTCTGTAAAAGATTCTTGTCTTTTAGAAAATTCATCAATAATATCGCAAAACTTGATTTTATATTCTTCTATCCGTTTAATGCTTTTGCCAATGGTTAAAAATTCTTGATCAATTTCATTCAAGATATCTTTCCCTTTATCAAAGATATCGTTATTATAAGTGCTCTCATAATCTTTGAATTCGGAAAATTTTTCTTTATTGTTGTAATTTTCTTTTAAGTTTTGTATTAAACTTGAAATTTTGCTCTGCGCTGAATCTAGTTTAACCTTATCCTGCGTATAAATAAGTTGTTTTTTTACTTTATCGGCGACACCCTTTTCTTCATATATAGATATTTTATGTTCTATTTCTTTCAAATGAATTTTTGCGTCATCAATTTGACTAGGAATTTTACTAGCATTAAGTAGTTGGTCAACGTCCTCTTTCAATTGGTCTTCATAATGTGATGTAGAAGGTTGTTGAATTATTCTTGAAGAAATAAGTTGTTCAATAAGCTGCTTCTCATCGTTTGCACTATTTGCTAAATCTTTTTGACCAAAATATTGGATTCCATCCAGTAGGCTTTTCGGTGAAATTGTAAGAGGATTTCCTTCTGCATCAGTTATAGATGTCTTTTCTTTTAAAATACGGCTAACGATATAATTTTTCCCATGCTTATCAACGATAGACAGCGAGCATTTACCCCCGGATCCCAGTATATTGTCAACTAAATTTTTCTTATAGGTAAAATCAATATCAGGTTCAAAATCAAGGACATATCTAATAATTTCTAAAAGTGCAGATTTACCACTTCCTCTGATTCCAATCAAAGTATTAAGGCCAGGAGAAAGTAAAATTTTCTCTCCATCAAATTTTCCACCTTTAAACGAAATATCTTTTATATATCCATGCTTTACACTAGGAATTGATGTATAGACTCTGTTCTCACAATCTTGTAATGCAAATTTAACTGCTGAATATGAATATTCGCCAATCTTAAGATACGTTTCTCTATCACCTTTTCCAATCTCTTCAATTGATTTTGGATCAGATCCTTCAACACATGCTGGAGTATATTTAAAAATACGCTTAAAACTTTCTTTGTTTTCATGGGTTCGGGACTTCTGAATACCCAATACGCGATTGTTAAACGATGCTATTCCAGCTAATGTTTGTAATGACCCTCCTTTACATTCCTCAAATAATCCGCTATGTTGATCTACATGTGCAAATATAATAAAATAATTTTTATTGTATTTATTTAAGTTTTCTATAGTGTGTCTTAAATCATATGTACATTGCGTATTTCTATTTTCAGGATTCGAAATGGTCTCAAATGCTCCTGTTAAAAAAGTTTGAATATGATTATCGCCGTTCGACAACCATTCTTTAGGGTTAAATACAATTAAAGTATGAATACCATTAGCGCCTTCCTTAACTGTAAGTTCAACACCTGGTAATATATAAATTCCTTCTTTTTTGGCAACTCTTCGTATAGCTGCATATTCATCTTTATCAAATTTATTATGATTGGTAATTACGCCAAGATTTATACCTGCCTTTTTGAGGCCAGCAACATAATTTTTAACGAAAGAGTTTTCTTCCCCAGAATATTTAAATTCTTTATCTCTATGAGTATGAAGATGAAAGTCAGCTTTTATATATGATAACCCAGATTCAAACATAGGTTTCAACCTCCTATAAAAATATAGCATCGATTTGCTAGTTATTTAGAGCTAAAATCGATTCAATTTCTAGTGAATTCTTACTATGGCCAAATTATTACGCTACAGTAATATTATATCATAGTTAAAATTAGCCATATGGAAAAAACTGTAATAAAACTTATATCTTGTCATAGTCCCTGTTTCAAAACGAAAACCGCCACCGCTCATCCCAGCGGTGGCAGCCCCTTTTCCTCAATCTCTCCCAAACAAATCCCTGGTATAAACCTTCTCTCTTACATCATCTAAACAATGATCATACCGGTTGGCAATGATACTGTGACTCTCGGCTTTAAACTTATCCAAATCATTGACCACCTCACTGCCAAAGAAAGTCGTCCCATCTTCCAGTGTTGGTTCGTAGATAATAATTTGAGCCCCTTTAGCCTTGATTCGTTTCATGACACCCTGAATGGAACTTTGGCGAAAATTATCGGAGTTGGATTTCATAGTCAACCGATAGATACCTATGGTTATAGTCTGTTCTTTTTTCGGATCATACTTGCTGTTATCGTGATAATATCCTGCCATTTCCAAGACCCGATCTGCAATGAAATCTTTCCGAGTCCTGTTGGAATCGACGATAGCCTTGATGATTGTTTCGGGAACGTTAGCATAATTGGCCAGCAGTTGCTTGGTATCTTTGGGAAGGCAGTATCCGCCGTAACCAAAAGAAGGATTGTTGTAAAACTCTCCAATCCGGGGATCCAAGCAGACACCATCGATGATTTCCTGGGTACTCAACCCTTTTACTTCTGCATAGGTATCCAGTTCATTGAAATAGGACACCCGCATGGCCAGATAGGTATTGGCAAAGAGTTTCACCGCTTCCGCTTCCGTGAATCCCATGAAGCGGGTAGGAATGTTTTCTTTGATGGCTCCTTCCTGAAGAAGAGAAGCAAAGTCATGAGCTGCCTTCACCAGCATTTCGTCCTTCAAATCCGTACCCACGATGATGCGGCTGGGATACAGGTTATCGTAGAGAGCCTTGCTTTCGCGCAGAAATTCCGGACTGAAAATGATATTCTTCGTGCCAAACTTCTCACGGATGCTCTTCGTGTAACCGACGGGAATCGTCGACTTAATGACCATAATGGCATTCGGATTGTACTGCATCACCAGCTTGATGACTGCTTCCACCGAGCTGGTATCGAAGAAATTCTTCTTGGAATCATAATTGGTCGGCGTCGCAATAATGACGAAATCGGCATCCTTATACGCAGCCTCCGCATCCATCGTTGCCGTGAGATCCAGATCTTTTTCCGCCAAGTACTTTTCAATGTAATCATCCTGGATTGGCGACTTTCTGTGATTCACCATATCCACCTTTTCCGGAATGATATCCACCGCCATCACATGATTGTGCTGCGCAAGAAGCGTTGCCAAAGACAAACCTACATACCCTGTACCTGCTACTGCAATATTCATTTAATCAAATCCTTTCTATTAAAAATAGATCTACCAATTATGTACAACATCTTATTTGATGTAGTAAGCCTTATACCATTCAGCAAACTTGCGAAGACCTTCACGCAAAGTCGTCGTAGGGCAGTAGCCATAATCCCTCTGCAGTGCTTCCGTATCCGCATACGTCACAGGTACATCTCCGGGCTGCATCGGGACGAGCTTCTTATGCGCCTCGAAATCATAATCCGAGGGAAGCACACCAGCCCGTACCAGCTCCTGCTGCAAGATATCTACAAAATCCAGTAAATTCACCGGATGACCACCACCGATGTTATACACCGCATATGGCGGAATCGGAAGTCCATCCGCTCCATTTTTTCTCTCTGGCGCCCCCTGCATGACACGGACGACGCCTTCGACGATATCATCTACATACGTGAAATCCCTTTCACAATGTCCATGATTGAAGATCTGAATCGTTTTTCCTGCCAGGAGTTTATTTGTGAACCCAAAGTACGCCATATCCGGACGGCCAGCAGGGCCGTAAACCGTAAAGAAACGCAGTCCCGTGCAAGGGATGTTGTACAGCTTCGCATAGCAATGCGCCAGAAGTTCGTTCGACTTCTTCGTTGCTGCATAGAGAGACACCGGATGATCCACCTTGTCATCCGTGCTGAACGGCACCTTCGTGTTCCCCCCATAGACAGACGAAGAAGACGCATATACCAAGTGCTCCACCCCTGGTGCACCACCATCATACGAATGGCGGCACGCCTCCAGAATATTATAGAAGCCAAGCAGATTCGATTCGATATAGACATCCGGATTCGTAATCGAATACCGCACACCTGCCTGTGCCGCCAGATTCACCACGATCGACGGCTTGTACTTCGCAAAGATTTCTTCCATCAGTGCCTTGTCTGCGATATTTCCACGGATGAATGTCCACCGGCTTTCCGAAGCCGCAGCCACCTTTACAAGCTCCTGCAGACGATATTCTTTCAAGGACACATCATAGTAATCATTCATATTATCTATGCCGATGACCTGGCACGGCTCTTCACGCTGCAACAAGCACTTAACCAAATTGGCGCCAATAAAACCAGCCGCACCTGTAACGAAAATGACTTTCCCTTTCAACTCAATTTCAGTTTTCATAAAATCCTCTTTTCATATGACAAACCTATAGTCAAGAAAAACAATAAATATGTTACTTCAGTATAACACTCATACTGAAATACATATGAAACAGCCGAAAACAACATTAGAGAACCACATACTTAAGGAAACACTGATTAAAACGTTGTTCGATTTAATCAACGTCCCCTTAACCAACTCGTGCCTCCACTTTTTTGAATATTGCTAACAAGAAATCCCTATTTTCTCGGCTCAAACATACAATGCCCAGATATAGCACACCAAAAAGCAGCATCGAAATGATAGAAACCATTATGCTGTCTGTTCCCAAGAAACTCCGGAATAGATACACCATTCCGCCCGCCAGTACCGCACTTCCCATGGCCGGGCAAATACTTCCAATGAGCTTGCGCAAAGAAAATCCCAGACATCTATTCAAAATAACCAATTTAACACAGTCTAATTCCAAAGAGCACAAACAAGTACCTATCGCCAAAATGTCAAATCCCAATGGCGCCGTGACATACAACACTGCAAACATGACAGGGAAATAGAAGATTTGCGAAAGAGCCGATAAACGAGGCATCCCCTTCGCCCGCAACGCTTCACTCCCCATCGAATTGATGACTACGGAAAAGCAACCAACCAGCCCTCTAAGGCCAACAAGGAAATCTGCTTCATGCCACTGCGCCCCCAAAAGGATAGAAACCGCGATATCCCGAAAAACAAAAATACCAACCCCAATAGGTGCCACAAATAAAATGGCTTTCTTTTCAATGTCATAATACATACTATGAAAAGCATGCATATCAGACTGCACACGAGAGAGCCCGGAAAAGAGAACAGGTATAATCGCCCCTGTTATCAGGGAGAACGCAGCATTCGTCAACGTCGAACTCCCGCGGAAAAGCCCCAGGTAATAACTGCTTAGAAGCGTACCTACAATAAAAAGGTCCCCCCACGTCGAAAGCCATATCGTAATCGACTCAAAAAGCGTCCACAGTGAGAACGATAGCATTTCCTTCAGGCTGGCAAAATCAAATCGAAAAGACACCGGGATTGACACATATCGGGCCTGAAAAATACAGGTCGCGAGCTGCTGCACCAAAGTGCCGATAATCAAAGCCCAGTAATCAAATCCAAGAAGCGCCAAAGGGATGGAAACAAAAATCGGCGTCAAGAGAGCAATCACCCTGACTTTGAACAGCAGCTGAAACTGAAACTCCCTACGAAAAATTGCCCCCTGCATCCCATTGAACGAATTCAGCAAGATTCCAAGCGAAGCCACCTGCAGCCCCCGGTATATGTCCGGCACCCCAAGAAGCGCCGCAATCGGTTTCGCAAAAAAGCAAATCAAAAGCCAGCAAAAAAGCGCTACCGTACAGCACGTAATCAGCGCCGTGATAAAGCAGCGCTTCTTGCTCTCTTCCGACTGGAAATCATGCTGCACAAAATATTTCTGAAATCCTGCATCAGCAAATATCTCCGCAAAAGACGTCGCCACCAGAATAGAAGCCACGACGCCAAATGCAGAAGGCGATAAAATCCTCGCCAGCACCATTCCTGTGACAGGAACAATCAGCTTACTCAAAAACTCAGTTGCAAATGTCCACTTAAACGATCGGCGGACCTTTTCATTTACTTCCATATGACCTCATTCTTTGACATTTCTTGCGAACCAGGCCTCTCTTTCCGTATAGCTCATCCGTTTCATCTGACGAAGCCAGCGCAAGATCTCAGGTGTCAAGCTTCCAAATGCACTCTTTCCATGCGCTATTTCAAAAAGCCAGATGCTCCCGCCCAAGACATTCGCCTCGATGAGAAGCGGAGTCCCATCTTCATCCAAAGTAAAATCCCAGTTCACAACGCCCAGCTGAGGGATACTGCGATGCATCCGCTCCGCCGTCTCTATAACACGTGGCAAAAGTGCCACCTTACATTCATCAAAACGAATATGCGTATCCGGATGTTCCTCATACTGCTCTTTGAATTCTGTAAACGCCGTAGTATGCAAGGAACCATCCTCATCCAGCGCGATAAACATACCGCCCGCATGCGCATTGTCCAAATGGCGACCGCCCTGGCCGATTCGCATGATTACCGGCGCATGCAAGACTTTCCCCTTCCAGAAATATGTCATGATGCGGAATGTATTCACCGCTTCCGGATAAATTCTCCGAAGACTCTCATGGCACCGCACCCTGCGCTGCACCACAAAGTCCCTTCCCATGCCGCGAAAAATATCCGCCAGCACCTCTCCGGTCAAAGTATCCACGCCATCCGCTGCATGCACCAGACGGCAACCTACACCACTCGATGTCCCAACAGAAGGTTTTAAAAACAAATCACCCGCATCATGCAGCCGTTCTGCCGCCGCTTCGATAGTCTCATGCTCATTTCCCGGATTCGTCCCATACCCACTCACACATTGATACAGCCGCTCCGGCATTCTGACCCCCACTGCTTTCGCAATCAGAGGCAAGACATTCTTGTTCTCGAATACATGCGCATACTCCGTCTGATAATTCATAAAATGCTCAAACTCCGGAATATACAACAATTCCGGAAAATAATTCACATCAAACTGCCCAGTGAATACTGTATAGTGTCTGTGCCAGGTATCGGGTATACCCCCCCCCATAATTTTTCTCAAACAATTCCTTAATCTGATTCTTTTGCGAATCTGTAAGCTGCACTTTCTCGTAAATTTCTTTCCGCCGGGAATCCTGGAATTTCCGGATTTCAGAACGGTGTTGGAGTTTAGTAATTCCAGCATCTGCAAAATCACGTGCCTTTATTTTGAACCAGTGCATAAAAAATTTACTCATTTCATTACCTCAACTATTGTCATTGTCTCACTTGCTTTGGCAAATGAATCCAATCCCCAAGAGTCTTTTCCCAACTGGCTGGATGAATATGTGTAAATCCACTCATATGAAAAAAAGTCAATTCACCGATATAAGGCCGTCCATGAATCACATAAAAATCTACTCTTAGGCAAGGAATCCCTTTTGATAGCACTTCTGCTACTTTTCTCATTGTTTCAAAGCATTCTGGCTTGGATGGCGTATTGATAGAATTAGAATCTCTCATCCGCATATCCAGTTTGTTAAAACTCATATCAAAGAAATCCGTTCCCGGATGTTCCCCTTTATCTTTGGATATATACATAATTTTGGCTTCTCCGCCAAAACAGAAAAATTTATAATCCGTCAGCACCTTCTCATCACTTTGGTGTACCCAAAGAATCATTCGATTGTGAATCAGTCCGTACCCCCCCCCCAGTTTCTCAGGAAGTTTTAACCATTCTCCAAAAGTTTTATCCCAAGACTCTGGATTAAAGCGTTCCATTCCGCTTCCATCGAAAAAGGTAATTTCCCCAAAATACGTCTTGCCATTGACTTCATAAAAGTCTGCCCTTGCTTCTGGGATATCCTTCGTCAATATTCGGGCAATTTTCACCATCTCATCAAAGTTCTTCGGCTTTTTCGGCAAAACATTGGCATGCGGATAGCCCCACGTGAATGGCAATGGTTTGAATTTCATATCAAAATAGTCCGCTTTCGTTTGTCCTTTTTGACGTCCAGAAGCAATAAACATAGCTTTTATCACGCCTTGGAACGAATAAAATTTGTAATCCCTCAATTCACTTGTTTCGGAATCTTCCATATACTTTTCGGCAATAATCCTTGGTTTCACATTCTTATACGGCCACTCACGCCCGGACCAATAGTAATTACGCTTCAGACACTTCTCTAGCTTTTCTTTAGCTGCTCTTTTATTCAATTTGCTTTTGTCCCGACAAATCACCAGCCCTCCACAATCATGTGTACACTTCAAAACGAACTGATCTGGCAAACTATCGAAATCAATGTCATCAAAGTGATTCCATACCCCTAGTGTCGGGATGATATATTGCTCCGCAATCTTATCCGCTACGTACTTCTTGACTTCGTATTTATCCACCAAAGTCGTATATAGCGGATTCCGATCATGAATCTTCAGCCACTGCAGCTTTTCATTAAACGTCTGCGGATTATCAAGATGAAGCGGCTGCCCCATGGTAAGTCTATACTTCATTTTTAGATAGGTCTCATCATCAAGAAAATTGAGCAAGCCCATTTTCGCTAAATAAGAAAATAATATATCTTTATGCTTTAATGCTTTGAATAACATACTGAAATAATTACGCATTTATTTCCCTCTTTCCATTAAAATATTACATCATGATCAAAATACCATAAACTGGTATGGATTATTCTTTTGAAGGATATTCCAAATAATCATAAAAATCGACAGTATCAAAATAAAAGGCACCCTAAAGCAATAGTTCCTCCCTGTTGTGATTTGATTGATCATTTCTGGTAATAAAACTACCAGAGAAATGGAAAAATAGACAACGACTCTAGCCCAATTTGAAAAGGCGAAAGCAATAGGTTGGAGCACTGCTGCAACCCATAATAGCTGGTAGTAGAGCTTTATATTATCAGGTATATTGCCTTTATAATCTGATTGTTGTTTCGCATTCACATTCATCGTTTCACGTCCTGTAACTGCAAAAATAGATTTCTTTTTTACGACAAGCACTCCACATACTCCCGCCAAGATTGATTTACCACAGCAGGAGTAAATTGCGCCGCTCTATCTTTCATCTTACTCCCCAGCAACATTTTCCCTGTTACCGGCAATTGGATTGTCTCGGCCATTTTAGCAGCCAATGCATCTTCATCTGTTGGAATCAACTGCATTTTCAGCTCATCACCAAACAGCTCTCTCGGTCCACCGCATGGGCAATCTGTCGATATACAAGGCACTCCCGCAGCCATTGCTTCCATCAGTGCATTCGGCATTCCCTCAAAGTCCGAAGAAAGTACAAACACATCGGCTGTCTCTAATACTTTCTCCACATGATTCGTTGCCCCCATCAAAAAGGCTTTCTCATGAAGACCAAGCGCATCGATCTGCTTTTGCAGTTTTCCACACAGAGAACCTTCTCCATAAATTTTCAAACGGGCCTCAGGATACCGCTCGACCACTTTCGAAAAAGCCGCAATTAAAAGAGCATGATTTTTCTGCTCTTCCAAACGTCCACAGGTCACGATTTCTCCTGGAACCGGATGTCTCTCCACGTGATAAAAATCCTCTTTCACTGAATTATAAATGATACGGGACTTCTTCTGCAGTCTTTTCGGAAACCAGTTCTTTGCCTCTTTCGTCTGAAATACGCAGCCATCTGCAAAAGGCAGCAGGTACTTCCCCACAATATGCCCCACACGCCCAGCATACTCCTTGTTCGGATCATTTCGTACAGAAATCAGGTTTTTCACAGGCAGTCCCCATGTCGCCAGTATTGCACGGAAATTGGGTTCTACCATAAAAGAAACTAGAATATCTGGTTTTTCATCTTTGCAAAACTTTCTCAATTTTTTAATACGCGTAATATTTCTTTTTAGCTTGGATTGTTTAATCTCATGCTCTTCCAGCGTGATTCTTTTCACCGCATTCGGAACTGTATATTCCCCAGTATCTCGAAAAGAAGTTACAAGAATGGTTTTATATCCCTGACGTGAAAAGTAATCTGCTAAATTAATCATAACTCTTTCCGCACCACCCTTATGAATGGTATTGATATAAAACATAATCTTTTTCATACTTTATTATCGCCTTCTGATAAAATACAGTTTTTCAAGAAATATATCCAGTACAGACTTTGACCGTTTCCGTAGTGGTATATTTTGCATTTTAGTAAAATCATTAGCATTCGAAGCTAAGAATTTTTCCAAATAATCAAAATGTATCAACATTCATCATATTGGGATGGTAGCAGAATGTAACTACACAGAAAGGCAATTTTCTGACATGCCCAGACTGCTGTGGTATAAAATAAAACCCATCCTGATAATATACGTCGTTCGCCACTGTATCACAAATAATACAAATGTTTGATTCCTGATTCAATGCCAAAAGTGTATTTTTATCAAAAGTATGAGACGGTGCAAAAAATATATCAGGAAAAATATTATGTTCATTCAATATCTGAATACCATGTTTTATTTTTTTACATTGCTCATCATATGCTACACCTGCAAATTCACTGCGCTTATTGACGGGATTTAGTCCCCCCCTCTTCAGTTACATATTTATGATAGCATCCATGCAGAGCCAAACTCCAACCTTTATCCTTCCATACGCTAACCCTATCCCAAAATTCATTATCTTTTTGATACATCGGATTCCTGTAATTTATTTTCAACCATTGTAATTTTTCATTAAATGTCCTCGGATGAAGCAAGTCAAGGGAATGACCCATATATACTTTATACATCAACTTTAAGTATGTTTTATCGTCTAGAAAATTTAAAGCTCCTAATGTTGATAAGTATGAAAAAATATTTTTTGTCGCTAAAAGCTTTTTTTAGCATTTTTATGTAATTATGCATGACTCTGTACCTCGTTCAAATAAAAGCTAGACTCTGTTCTACATTCTTAATTTAAACGAAATTCTTATAAAATAGACAAGAAAATATATAACTAAAGCATAAATTGCTTCCCATAAATACGAACTTAAAATATCTCCGAAAGCCTCCCTCGAAAATACCATACATGAGTCGGCTAATATTGAGCTTAATATAATCCCTAATGTATTAGTATGTTTCAACCGTATATAATCTGCCACTCTTAGAAGCTTTCCCCAAACGAGATAAACTAATAATACTCCTACAAATCCCCCGTTAATATACCCCTCTAAAATAGATGAAAATCCTGTGCTTGCGATTCTTGATCTTTGAGCCCAAGAAGAGAAAAATTCATCTCTGAAAACATATGTTATTTGAACAGGTTTATCTCCTGGATAAAGAAATGAAGGAATAGGTGTAGCTAGCCCTTGTAAATATGTTATTCCAAATTGTTTGTCAAATTCAGTTCCATATTTTTCAAAAAAAACGCAAAAATTTCCAAATGCAGCTCCAAATTCGCTATTGCCAGGATTAAAATTAGAACTCAATCGTTTTAAATCAAATGCCTGTGAGAAAAAATCATCTGGATTGGTTAAAAGTAAACTAACTATTCCTCGATTAGTAAAAAGAAAAACTAAAAACAAATAAATCAACAATGTCCATAGCAAAAGCTTCCACGATATTTTTTTTAAGGGAATAATAGCAGTATAGCTGGCCATTCCCGTTAAAAATATCGAAATAAGTGCACCCCGCATTCCAAGTAAAATCTTGCAAAATAAGAATGGAACTAATAGCAATATTATCATAAAAAAATATTTCTTATCTTTTGCATGGAAATTATGTGATTTATAATAAGCCAAGACCATTCCCGTGAAAATACCACAAATACTGTACATTAAACTAGATGGCAAGGTTATAAATAGATCTCCAACAACAGATTGATAAGCTCCCTTGCCGATAAATAACATATTGATACCACCAATTCTATACAAATTTATGGCTTCAAACAGAGATGCAAAGAAAGCAGATAATATTGCTCCTCTTGCCAAGATATCAAAATTAAAAATATTGCTATTAACTTTTATATTTTGATAATCATTTCGACCAAAATTTATTTGGCCTAATAAAAAGCCAATACATGATAAAGAATAGGCGATAAGAAATGGATTAACATTTTGTGTTAAATTACCAAAGAAAAAAGTATCGTTAATTTCCCCTCCCAAGGCTATAGAGACAGGAACTGACAAACCATATAATGATGAAAATAGCCAAAAAAATAGCGTCAAAGAAAATAACTGCTGTTTTTCTTTTAATATTCCTTTAGACACAATGAATGTTCCTATTACACATAAGAAAATAGTTATCTCAGTATATTCCAAAGCCGCTAAACAACATGTAAATATAAACAAGAAAATTCCTACTAAATAATATGATGGTATAAATAAAGAATTATTTGGTTCCATGAATTGCAAGCACCTCCTCTAAACAAAAATTTCATCAATTCATACCAAATGATTGATATATTCATTCCACTCTTTGTTTACCTTATCTGGCATAAAAGCTTTAGCTTTTTCTTTTATTTGTTTTCCAAGTAACAATTTTTTTTCAACAGCTAATTCCATATTGTCACTGATAGAATTCTCTAATTCATCTTCTTTGTCTACTTTGACAAGTTGCTTTACCAAGTCATCACCAAACAACTCTCTCGGTCCGCCACAAGGACAATCTGTCGCTATACAAGGGACACCAGCCGCCATAGCTTCCATCAAAGCATTCGGCATCCCTTCAAAATCAGACGAAAGCACAAACAAATCTGCTGTTTCTAATATTTTTTCCACATGGTTCGTTGCTCCCATTAAGAAGGCCTTTCCTTGTAGATTTAATTCGTTGATCTTATTTTGTAACATTTCTTTCAGGGAACCTTCGCCATAAATCTTTAATGTTGCATCTGGATATTTTTTTACCACATTGGCAAATGCCTGGATCAATAATGCGTGATTCTTCTGTTTTTCAAGACGACCGCATGTAACTATTTCCCTTTTATGAGGTTTCCTTTGTACATGATAGAAATCTCTATATACAGAAGCATCATCCAATCTCATCAAATACTTTCCCATGATTTTTTCTCTCTTTGTATAAGTCTAAATAAAACGAAGATAATTCCGCAGCCACCCTTTGGGAATCGAATTTATTAAGCGTCAACAAGTTTTTGTGCTCACATCCTTCTCTTTTCCTTTTACGATATTTTTCTATTGTTTCTATCCAATCAGATTCACGTTTTAATGAGAGGTATTTTACTAATGTTGTCAGTTTTACTTCCTTTGTTATTGTATCAGAAATAATACAAGGCAATCCGCTTGCTTGTGCTTCCACCACTGTTACAGGTAAGCCTTCCCAAAGGGAAGGAAAGACAAAAACATCCATTGCCTGATAATATTCTTCTGTATTAGACCTTGCCCCCGGCATAATAACACGATCAAGAATATGAAGCTTCTGACACTCTTTTTTTACTGTATCCCATAATTCACCATCTCCTACCATCAAAAGACGTGAATCCGGATGTTCTTTCAAATATACAGCAAAAAGATTGACCAAAAAAATATGGTTCTTAGGTATCGTAAACCGGCCAATATGCCCAATTAAAAAATCTTTATCTTTGACTCCTATTGCTTTCCTAATAGCATTACGTTTCTCTACACTATATTCAAATCGTTTTAAATCTATCCCATTAGGAATCATCCTATAATTTGATTTGTTTAGTGTCTTTTTTCCAAACATCCATTGCCCAGCTATATCAGAACAGGCAAACATATAATCTGCTATATATCTAGTTCTATACTGCATCAATGTCTTTATTATGCCTAAGAAGCCGTTTCCATTTGAAGTGCTATGGCTGTGAGCGATAGTTTTTAAGCCATATTTTTTAGCAATTGATAAATAGATGGCAGAGGTACTTCTTACATGACCGTGAATCACCTTATATTCCGGATGCGTTTGAAAAAAACGGTTCCACCAAGCAATATATGAAAAATGATTTACAAATTTATATCTAGGGCAAACGTAAATTCTTGCTCCCATTTGCTTCGCTTCATCATACAGACCTATCTCAGATTCCGGTATAACTATAAAATCAAATTGTATCTGTCTACGATCCATATCATGATAAAGATTTATTATAAACGATTGTAATCCCCCAAAATGCAAGCTATTGACAACCTGTAAAATTCTTACTGGTGTTTCCATATTGATATATTACCTCTGTTTTTCTTTTTTGTACAATGACCGTATTAGCAGGATAGTCACCTCGAATGACTGAGCCTCCTGCTACTACACAATTATCACCTATCGTTGTTCCTCTAAGAATTAATGTATTTGCACCTATCCAAACATTATTGCCAATTATTATTGGAGAAGTAAGGAACCCCATTGCACTTACCCCTCCCTTTTTTTTATAATCATGATCTTGATCGTAAATCAACACATTGGGTCCTAGCATAACATTATTCCCAATTGTAATAGAATCATACGCTGTAACAACACATCCATTACTCATTCCAAAGTGACTGCCGATAGAAAGTGTACCGCCTTTTCTAACACGAATTTTAGCACCATTATGCATTTTCAATATTCGTCCAATATGAAGCGTTGATTTTCTTTCACATGTAATCTCTGTAAGAGGAGATGTAATTGCAGGCAATGAACCTTGAAAATAATGTCCGTTCATTATTTTTAACATTAAATATTTTATGGATGCTAATGGTACACAAAATACTGCCTTAAAATATTTGTTCATATTGCTTCACTTCCTGAATCTTTTTATTTCCTCTAAATAAGCCTTTACAACAATTTGCCGATCAAACCTCTCTTGGATTCTTTTCCTTCCAAGAATGCCCATTTGACTGCGTTGTTCCACACTCATATTAATTATCTTCTCAGTTGCATTTAATATGGCTTTTTCATCATTAATAGGTACTAAAAAACCTGTTACTCCGTCTTCTAATGTTTCTCGACAGCCAGGTCTATCAGCAGCTATAACAGGTCTTCCTGATGCAGCTGCTTCTAAAAGGACATTGCTCATTCCTTCAGGGTAGTAAGATGGATATAAAAAACATGAGCATCTTTCATAAAATGGTATTAGATTCTTCTGCGCTCCATGATAGACAATTGAAGAATCATTTTTTAATACTTTTAAATACTTAGGATCATCACAGGCTCCACAGACATCAAAAATGATATCTGATGAAGCAAATCGATGAGCTGCTGCTAAAAAAAGGTCAATACCCTTTTCTTTCATCACTCTTGCAACAAAAAGAAAATGGAGCTTTCCTTTATGCCAGGGAAGCCATTGAAATCTTCTTAAATCGACCCCAGATCCCGGCAAGATTTTGGTTCTCATATTGATTTGCAGCATATTATGGGTGTAAAAAAAATCCCGGTTGCTCTCATTTTGAAAAAAGACACATGATGCCCCCGCTACACCAATTTTATATAAAAAGATTGTTAATTTTTGTAATGGTCCCGGAATTTCAACAGGAGTTCCCAACCCTGTAATATTTGGCAAATAAGGAATTTTTAAAAATTGACAAGCAATACCACCATATACATTGGGCTTTATATTATAAGTTAGTACTATATCCGGTTTTTCTTCTTTAAGGATTTTGCGGTATTGCAAGAAAAGGTGCAAATCTGCAAATGGATTTTTTCCGTGTCTTCCAGTATCCACTCCAATTAATTTCGCACCTAACCCCTTTAATTTTTCCTGATGTTCTAATAACTTTCCTACAACAACTACTTGATATCCCTCTTGAATTAGTTGCTCTATGATAGCACCACGCAAATTGTATGCATAGGTGGTGTCATTAATTAAGATAACAATTTTTTTCATATCTGCAGTATCCTTGGAAAACATTTCGACCGAATCATTGGTCATTAATTCAATACTTTTTCATAATCAAAACCAGCACTGAATACTTCTCACCCATTCATTTTCTCCCGCACATGCACCGGCTCCACTTCCGCCGTCACCTGTCCTTCTGCCACCCCTTCGGTGCTGTCCTTCATGAACAGGATCTTCACGGTGGCGAAGATGATCTTGAAGTCTTCGAACAGACTGGGTTTAGCGATGTACATCAGGTCCAGAAGGAGTTTGTCGTAGGGGGTGGTGTTGTACTGGCCGTAGACCTGGGCGTAGCCTGTCAAGCCGCATTTGGCCTGTAGGCGCAGGTTCCATTCGGGCATGGCTTTGGCATACTGGGCGGAGATTTCCGGGCGTTCGGGCCGGGGCCCTACGATGGCCATGTCGCCTTTCAGGATGTTCAGCAGCTGGGGCAGTTCGTCGAAGCGGACGGCCCGGATGAACCGGCCCACTTTGGTGACCCGGGGGTCGTTTTCGCCGGTGCTGAGCCGGGCCACGCCGTCTTTTTCGGCATCCATGCGCATGCTGCGAAATTTCAGGACGGAGAAGATTTTCCCGTCTTTGGTGAGCCGTTTCTGGCGGTAGAAGATGTCGCCGCCGTCGGTGATTTTGATGGCCACGGCCACGCAGAGCATCACCGGAGAGAAAATCACCAGTGCCACCAGGGACAGGACGATGTCGTAAAGGCGTTTGAAGAACAGGAATTCGGGACTGGGGTTGTACCGCTGCACAGCCATCATGGGCAGGTGGAACAGATGGACTTTTTTGGCGCTGTCCATGATCACATCCCCGATCCGGGGAATCACATAGGTCCCGACCTTATGGGCCACACAGTATTTGGTGATCCGATTCCGGTCATGGCTGTGAAGGCCGCAGCAAAAGACCACTTCGGCCTGGCCGATGGTGCCGGGGATATCCTGGATGCATTCCTCCACCGGGACTACGGACTGGACATCGAAATGGACATCCATGCCGTACTGCTTCACCAGTTTGTCCACGTTCTGGCCCTGGCCCAGGATCACCACGGTCTTTTTGGGCGGGAACTCCCGGAAGTACCACTGGTGGGCCGCCACGGTCCACAGGGTGATCAGGAAGAACTGGAGCAGGAAGGTGGGCACAAAGGGGAAGAAGCTGATGTAGTGCCGGTTGATCAGGATGGTGATGAGATACAGGATACCGTCGCTGATCAGGGCGGCCAGGGCCTGGCTGTACACCAGCTCGTAAATGCGGCTGATGGGCAGGCTGTAGCCGTTGTACAGATGGGATGTAAAGTAGTAGAACAGGCCGAACAGGAACACCATGATCAGGTTGCCTACGTAGTAGAAGGGATGGGTGATCTGGCTGGCATAGAAGTAGGACCAGCAGAGCCAGAAGGCCCCGGTGACCAGCAGGATGTTGAAGCCGTTGAGAAGTTCCTGTTGTATTTTTTTGTGCATGGATGTGGTCATGAAACGGTTCATGGTTGACCTCCTATTCGTTCATCGTTTGTCGTGGGGCGGGCCTGCTGCCCCTACGGTTCCAGTGCAGGATCTGCGTGCTGGGGAGTGCAGGTACGTCGCTCTTCACTCTTCACTCTTCACTCTGCACTCTGCACTATTCCTGTTCCCGCTTCCCCTTTTTCTTGTGATGCTTCACATGGTTCTCATCGTAATAATCGTAATAATAATAGCCGTATCCGTAGCCTTTGTGCTGCTGGGGAACGCCGTTTAAGACGACCCCCAGGATGTTGGCTTTGCCGGCCTGGAGACGTTTTTTGGCTTCCTGGACTTCTTCGGGAGCCACCATGCCGGAACGGACCACCAGAACCACGCCGTCGGCCAGGTTCCCCAACAGAGCGGCGTCGGTGACGGCCAGCACCGGGGGCAGGTCGATGAACACATAGTCATAGGCTTTGCCCGCCTGGTCCAGCAGCTGTTCCATTTTTTCCGATCCGATAAGCTCGGAGGGATTGGGCGGCACCGGGCCGCTGGTCAAAAGATCCAGGTTGGGGAACACTTCCGGATGGACCACCTGGGCAAAGGGGACTCCCTGGGCCAGGCAGTTGGTGACCCCCTGGTTGATGACCCCGAAAATCTTGTGCTGGACCGGCTTCCGCAGGTCGCAGTCCACCAGGAGGACTTTTTTCCCGTCCTGGGCCAGGGTCAGGGCCATATTGGAAATGGTGGTGGACTTCCCTTCCCCAGGGACGCTGGAGGTGAAGCAGATGTATTTCAGGTCCTGACCGGCTCCTGCAAACTGGAGGTTGGTCCGGATGGCCCGGTAGGTTTCCGCAATGGGAGACTTGGGGTCATTTTCCACAATGAGTTTTATTTCTTCCATAATTTCCTCCGCAGGCCGGCCCAGAATCCTTCTTCTTCCGGCTGTTTATGGTCTCCCGCTTCCGGGATCACCCCCAGGACGGGCAGTTCCAGATACTGTTCCACGTCAGCAGCAGTACGGATTTTCCGGTTCAGCAGGGTCCGGGCAATGGTAAAGCCGGTGCCTCCAAAGAGACCCAGGAACAGGGCCAGCACCAGGGTCAGCAGCTTCCGGGGTTTGATGGGTTTGTCCGGCAGGGTGGCTTCGTCCACCACCTGGACTTCGGTAGGCACCATCACTTCCGCCACTTTGGCTTCTTCCAGCCGTTTGGCCAGCATCACGTAGATTTCCTGGGCTACGTCCGCATCCCGTTTCACCTGCAGGTAACCCTGCTGGGTCTGGGGCAGCTTGGCGATTTCGTCAGCGTTCTTCTTTTCCAGCTGGTCGATGGCGGAATTCTTCCCCTGGGCCACGGCGATCAGGGCTTCGTTGGTGAATTTGTCACTGAGGAGCTTCTGCTGGACGGTGCTGGAAGAGGGCGCCTTCTGGGCGATGATGGCCTGGATCTCCCGGCGGAGACTGTAGCGGGCGGCCCCAATCTGCCGGTTGATTTCCTTCATTTTAGGGTTCTCGCTGGTGTATTTTCCGGTGTAGCCGGCCTTTTGGGTTTCCAGATCCACCAGCTTGTTCTTGGCCTGCTGGATGGAAGGGCTGTCGGCCAGGGAGGCCCCGGCTCCGGACAGCTGGTCGTTGATGGACCCCAGGGCGGCCTGGGCGGTTTCCATATCCAGTTTGTTCTGGGCCTTGGCTTTGTCCAGGTCGGTGATCCGTTCCGCCAGGCTCTTCATCTGGTTGTCGGTGGAGAAGATCTTGTGCTTCACCTGGTAGTTTTTCAGTTTGGTTTCCGCATCATCCAGCTCTTTTTTGGAAGATTTCACCCGCTGTTCCAAAAATTCCCGGGTGGCAGCGGATTCCGCATGGGACAGCTCCGTCAGCCGGTCCAGGAACCCCTGGACCAGCAGCTGGTTGGCTTCCTGGGCCTGTTCCGGGGTCTTGCCGGTTACGTCCACTTCCAGGATTTCCGTATCCTTGTAGGGCTTGGTGATGATGTGAGCTTTCACATAGTCCTCGTACCGGGGATACTTGCCGTCTTTTTCCTCTTCGGTCTGTTCGATCACCGGGATCACCACATGGCGGCTTTTGAGGATTTCCGCATGGGTGTTCATCTGCTGTTTGGTGAGCTGGGCGTTGCCCATGGGCAGCTGTTCCATAATGGAACTGGACAGGCCTTTTTCCTGTTTGATCCGCAGCAGGGCGGTGGATTGGTAGGTATTGGGGACAATGAGCAGATAGGCCACGGCCAGGCCCAGGAACCCGCCAGTAATCTTGGCGATGGTTTTCTGGTTGGTCCGGACGATCTGCCACAGTTCCCGCAAATCGATTTCCTGTTCGTTCAAGATGGTTTCTCCTTTTAATCGTTGTTGTCCTTGATTTCCGAAATCATGTAAGCACCGCTGAGGAACGGAGCAATATCCCGGGCAAAGTCGATCCGGCCGTTCTTGGTGAGATACAGGATGTCCCCTTCCTTCAGGACCAGGTTGTCCTTCAGGTTGCCGGTTTTCAGCATATTGTTCAGGTTGATCTTGATGGCCTTGTTGGTGTCGTCCTGGTGGATCAGGAACACCTTCTTCTTGGCCGCATCCCAGGTGAAGCCCCCGGAAGCCCCCAGAGCGTCCATAATGGTGTGGCTCTTGGTAAGTTCATAGGTGCCGGGCTTCTTCACTTCTCCAAATACATGGACCCGGATGCCCCCCAGTTTCACGATGTTCACGGTTACGTCCGGTTCCACATAGTACCGGGAAAGGCCGTTCCGGAGATATTGGGTGAACTGGTCCACGGTCATGCCGCTGGCGTTGATTTCCCCCACCAGAGGAAAGGAAACGGTGCCGTCAGGACGGACGGTGTAGGGTGTCTCCTGGGAATTCTGGAGATTGGAGCTGATGTCCTGCTCCTGGATGACGACGATATTCAACTGATCCCCCGGGCGCAGGGTGTATTCTTCCGCCCCGGCAGGAAGGGCCAGGGAAGCCAGGGCAAAGGCCATGGCCAGGATTTTCTTCTTCATGGAGCCTCCTTGGAGTCGTTGGTTTCTTGCAGAAAACTATTTCTGTAAATACCAATATTTGTACAGGAAAATCATTCTGTTTTGTCACAAAGCAAGAGGGGCACAGGTAAACGCCTGTACCCCCCCAAAAAGTTGTTCACAACTTCTTTATTCAGTTGACGGAAGACCGCATTTGTTCTTCCTTTACAGGCAACTGTCCAATATACCATATACTTCCGTATAATTAGATATATAGTAGTATAGCAAAAGAATGGACCGTCTGCAACTCAAATTTGACAGATTTGAAAACCAGGTGAATTTTAATCGAGAATTGATGATTTTTAAGTGTATTTTGTTGCTTTTTTCACCAGGGAGGGGAAGTTTTCCATCTGCTTTTATTGTACAAAAAACAGTGGGTAAAAATCCTCCCTGAATAGGATTCAGCCAAAAATTTTTGCCCAGAACCCCCGTTTTTTCCGTGGGGGCTCGTGAGGCGGGTCGGGGTAGAACACCTTCCCCTGGGTCAGGAGCCGGCTGTGGCCATCGCAGGAGGCCAGGAAATCCGTCCCCCCGGCCAAGGCAAGGACGGCTTCCCGGGCCTTCCGGGTGTCGGGATTCCGCCAGTCGGTCCGATGGGCATCGCTGCCCAGGAAGTGGATCATCCCCCGGTCCAAGAGCCAATGGACGCTGCGGACGGCGGATTCTCCGAAATCCCCGGTAAAACTGCCCCAGTTGCTCTGGAGCAGGATCCCCTTCTCCACCCACTGGCGGACCGCATCGGGATGGGACATGATGTGCCGGTACCGTTCCGGATGGGCCAGGATGGGCAGATAGCCCCGGAGCTGGAGCTGGTACAGCAGGTTCCAGGTTTCCAGGGGAGCGGCGGTGGGCAGCAGTTCCACCAGAAGGTAGGCGGTGCCGGCCAGGCAGTAGGCTTTGCTTACCCCGGGTCCGGGGAGGTAGTTGAGGGTGTCTGCATCCAGGCTTACCTCGGCCCCCGGGTGGAGGCGGATGGGAATCCGGGCCTCGTCCGCAGCCTGCTGGAGCTGGGACAGCCGTTCCGTGATGGTGTCCCAGTCCGGGCAGATGCCCCGGCGGTGGAAATGGGGGGTGGCAAAAAGATCGGCGGTGCCGGCCTCCGCTGCCTGGCGCAGCATGGCCAGGGACATGGAAAGGTCCCGGGAACCGTCGTCCCCGGGGATGTTGTACAGGATGTGAGAGTGAAGATCGAACATGGTTGATACCTCGTAATAGTGGAAGGTGCCGCATCAGGCGGCACCTTCCGTCACTGGTCAATTGTCACTGGCCCCAGGAAGCCAAACGCGGCTGGCGTTTGGCTTTGAAAGGAAACGCAGCCTGAAGGCTGCTAACCCACCACCAGCCTTGCGGCTGGTCCCCCGCCCTTGAAAAGGGCGGATATATCCTCGATTGCTTTTACGCCATGCAGGCTATACACCGGTTTCTTTATCCACCTTTTTACAGGGCTGATGTTCCCGCAGCCAACGCCCATTGTTTTAAGTGGGCACCAGGGCATAAAGCCAGTGCCCACTATCCGCCCTTTTCAAGTGCGGGGGACCGTTGCGCCTGCGCAATGGTGGTGGGTTAGCAGCCCATGGCTGCGTTTCCCCTGGCGGGAACCTGCTGCCAGCTGGTTCCTTCCTGACGGCTGACAGGTCTGCTGCCCTGCAGCAGACCCTTAATTTTTCGTCCAGGTTCTGGGATAGAACAGGATCAGCATGGGCAGCAGTTCCAGTCTGCCGGCCAGCATGTCAAAGATCAGGATCAGTTTGGACAAGTGGCTGTATGCATAGAAGTTCCGGGTGGGGCCTACTCCGGCCAGGCCGGGACCGATGTTGTTCAAGGTGGCAGCCACGGCGGTGAAGTTGGTCTCAAAATTGAACCCGTCCAGGCTTACGGCCAGTACGGACAGAAAGAAGATCAGGAAATAGGTAGTAAGGAAGATGTAGATGGAATTGAGCATTTTGCTGTCCACGGTCTTCCCGTCCATACGCATCCGCTGGACCCCATGGGGATGGAGCACCTGGCCCAGTTCCAGGAAGATGGATTTGCAGGTGAGCACCACCCGGCTTACCTTCACCCCGCCGCCGGTGCTGCCGGCGCAGGCCCCCACAATCATCAAAAGGACCAGGATGCATTTGGAGAAGCTGGGCCACAGGTCGAAATCCACGCTGCTGTAGCCGGTGGTGGTCATGATGCTCCCCACCTGGAAGAAGGCGGCCCGGAGGGCTTCCTCCAGGGTCTCGAACCGGTCCCGGATCTGCCAGGCAATGGCCAGGCCAGAGGCCAGGATGATGCCAAGGTAAGCCCGGACTTCTTCCATGGCAAAGGCTTCCTTGAAGCGGGTGATCAGGAACAGATAATAGAAGCCGAAGTTCACCCCGAAGGCGATCATGAACAGGGTGATGATCCACTGCTGGATGGGGGTGTAGCTGGCGCAGCTGTCATTGATGATGCCGAAGCCCCCGGTGCCGGCGGTGCCGAAGGTGATGCACAGGTTGTGGAACCAGTTCATGCCGGTAAGGGCCAGCAGGGCGATCATAATAAGGGTCATGCCCAGGTAGATCTTGTAGAGCACAATGGCGGTGTTCCGCACCCGGGGCACGAATTTGGACACGTCCGGACCTGGGCTTTCCGCCTTCATCAGGTTCATCTGGGTGCCGCCCCTATTTGTGGGGATCAGCATCAGGATGAACACCAGCACCCCCATGCCCCCGATCCAGTGGGAAAAGCTCCGCCAGAACAGGGAGGTATGGGACAGGGCCTCCACATCGCTGAGGATGGATGACCCGGTGGTGGTGAACCCGGAAACGATTTCAAACACCGCATCCACATAGCAGGGGATCTCTCCGGTGAGCACAAAGGGAATGGCTCCGTAGAGGCTCAGGAGGACCCAGGACAGGCCCACGGCCACGAACCCTTCCCGCTGGTAGATGGCCTTGTTTTTCACCTTCCGCCGGCCGGTAAGGTACCCCAGGGCAATGGCCAGGATGGCCAGGGCGAAATAGATCATTCCCTGGTCTTCCCGATAAATGAGGGAAATGATGCAGGGCAGCAGCATCAGGGCCCCCTCGGTACAGAGGATCCAGCTGAGCACCTGCCCGATCACAGGATAATTCATACAGCTCCGTCTCCTTTATTCCAGGATGTTTTCCATATCGTGGAAGCCCAGATGGGTGGTGACCACGATCACCGTATCCCCCACCTGGAAGGCGTCCTGGCCACCGGGAATGATCAGCTTCCCTTCCCGGACGATGCCGGCGATCAGCACGTTCTTCTTGATCTTCATTTCCGCCAGTTTGGGCCCAATCAAAGGAGATTTTTTGTCCAGGAGGAATTCCAGGGCCTCCACCCGTCCGTTCATGAGCCGGTACAGGGTTTCCACGTTGGATTCCATGCTGTTGCCGGCAGCCCGGACATACTGGACGATCTGCTGGGCAGTAAGCTGTTTGGGGTTGACGATGCTGTCCAGCTGGAGCCCTTCGATCACGTCCCCGAAGTCCACATGGTTCACCTTGGTAACCACTTTCTTGGTCACATGCTTCATGGCATACAGGGACAGGATGGCGTTCACTTCGTCCATGCCGGTGCAGGCCACGAAGCCGTCCATGCTTTCCAGATGCTCTTCCTTCAGCAGTTCTTCTTCGGTGCCGTCTCCGCAGTCGATGGTGGCCCCGGGCAGGGCTTCCACCAGTTCTTCGCATCGGGCCATATCCCGCTCGATGATGGTCACATCGGTGTGGCTCTTCAGGAGCATTTTGGCCAGGTAATAGCTGAGCTGGCCGCCCCCTACGATCATCACGTTTTTGCATTTGTTGGTGCGGACGCCGATTTTCTTGAAGAAGGCCTGGGCATCCCGGGGCATGGCAATGATGGTCAGGATGTCCCCTTCCCGGATCACCGTATCCCCGTTGGGGACGATGATGTTGCTGTTCCGTTCGATGATGCACACCAGAACGTTCTCAGTCAGGTCGGCAATGTCCTTCAGGGACCGGCCGATGAGCACGGAAGACTGGGGTACCCGGAACCGGAGCATGTCGATCCGGTCCTTCGCGAAGCTGACGATCTCAATGGCGGAGGGAAAGTTCAGCAGCCGGGAGATTTCCTTGGCGGCTTCCATTTCCGGATTGATGGTCATGGACAGGTTCAGGCCCTTCTGGAGGTAGTGGCGTTCGTCGGAATAATGGGGGCTGCGGACCCGGGCGATGGTGTGGCACTGGTGGTTGTTCAGTTTGGCAATGACGCAGGTAAGCAGGTTCACCTCGTCGCTTTCGGTGACGGCAATGAGCATGTCCGTATGTTCCAGGTCGGCTTTGGCCAGGATGTTGAAACTGGAACCGTTGCCTACGATCCCCATTACATCGTAATTGGTGGAAATGTTCCGGATGATGGTGGGGTTGGTGTCGATGACGGTTACATTGTTGTCTTCCTGGGTGAGCTGGGAAATGATGCTCCGCCCCACTTTGCCGCACCCTACAACTATGATTTGCATGATTGAACTCCTTTTGCGCAGGCGTTGCACGCCTGCGGTCAATTGTCAATGGTCAATGGCCAAAGGAAGCCAAACGCTGCTGCGTTTGGCTGGGATGGAATACCCCTCTGGGAGGCCGGGACGGGCTTGCCTTTGGCGAGCCCCTACGGGCGTTGGGGTCGGACCATCGGCGAACTGTCCCAACAACCGCCTGCAACAGCGTAGGGGCGTGCCGCAGGCCCGCCCTTCCCCGGCCGCCCGGAGGGCCCTTTGTTAATCTCCTCTACTATACACCAGCCGCCGAAAAAAATCCACAGTTTTGTTACATTCCATACAATATCTTCTATAACTTTTTTCTTTTTTTCTGGCTGTTCCGGGCTTTGGTCCGGGGCTGTACCGGGGGCCGGACGGGCTGGAGCCGTTGTTCCACCCCTTTGGCCAGCATCAGGCCCAGGACCAGGGTCTTCCCCAGCGGGGCCCCCAGGTACAGGGCCGGCCCCCGGACGGCACCCCGGGTCAGTTCCACGTACATGCCGTTGCCCAGGGCGATCACCGGCACCACCGGGCCCAGGATGTGCCCCTGGAAAAAGGCGATTATGGCCAGCGCCCAGCAGATGGTCCAGGCCAGCACCCGGGTGGTGAACCGGCCCGCCAGCACCAGCGTGGCGTTCACCAGGGTTCCGATAAGCAGGGTCATCACCGGCACCGGCAAAGGCAGCACCAGCCGCAGCTGCTGACTGAGCACCCCAATGGCCAGAAGCAGGGCTCCCCGAACCAGAAGAGGAAGAGAATGGGACATGGAATTGGCTCCTTTCATTTTTGTGCAGGGAAAAACAAGGCCCCAGCAGCCATTTCAGGCTTTTGCCGCCCGGAATCGGTGCCAGAGCTCCGCACATCCCCAGGACAGCAGCAGCACTGCCAGATAGAACGCTTCCATGGGAACATGCTGCATCCCAACGGTCCGGTTCAATCCATATTCCAGCTGATCGATGAACACCGGGTGGATCAGGTAGATGATGAAGGAACGGTCGCTCATGCCCTTCAGGGCTTTTTTCAGAGGATAGCGGCCGCTTTGGATCACCATGCTGAAAAAGAGTACGGAAGCAATGGTGTAGACCAGCCCCGGCAGACTCAACTGCTGAAGGTAGTTCACGGTGCTTTCATAGGGCATCTGCCATTTGAAGGTCCACCGGTAAAAAAGCCAGGTGTTGAGCCCGGCGCTGGCGGCAAAGAACGCCGTCAGCAGGGCCTTTTGTCGGGTGATCAGCTGCTGGAAGCTGTCATAATGCCGGGCAATCACCCCGCCCAGCATGAAGATGAACAGATAGAAAAACGGGAAATAGTTCAGCCGGTAATTGCACAGATTCAGCAGAGCCGGGCTGGAAGCAATCCATTCCGGATAGGTCCAGAACCGGAAATTTCCCTCAAACAGCAGCACCTGGGCGGCAAAGAGCAGAGGCAGTGCCAGCTTCAAGCCGATTTTTTCCATTCCTCTCATCAGGGCCCGCCACAGAGGGAACAGCAGGTAGAACCAAATCAGGATCACCAGGAAATAGATGTGGTACTGGGCAGTGCCGAAGAACAGGGAAAACAGGATGTTGGAAGGATCCAGCACGCTCATGTCCCGGTTCAAAAAGGCGTAGTAGCACAGGTACAGCAGGGACGCCAGCAGATAGGGACGGCCGATGCTTTTCATCCGTTTCTTCACAAAGCTCCCATACCGGAGGGGCTGCTCCAGAGGCTTGCTGTAGAACAGCCCGTAGCCGGAGATGAAAAAGAAGGCCGGTACGCTGTAGCGGCTCAGGATGTTGGTGATGAGCACCAGAAACGGGGAAGCCACGGCGTCGCTGACCGCCATGCTCCCCACATGGATGGCAATGACCCCCAGCATGCAGATGCCCCGGAGGTTGTCAAATACAAGATTGCGCTGTTTCACAGAAAGCTCCTTTGCAGGTTTACAGGAATATGGTTCCGCAGGAGCAGCCCCTGCGGGTTCAGAATGAATCTATCTTATTTATTATAATGACCAGTGAACTGATTCTCAACCCTTTCTTTGGAACCTGCCAGGGGCGGGCGGACCGGGCTGGATTGCCAAGGCACCCCTGGCTCCTCCCCTACGGGTTCATTTTTATCCCATATTCAAAACAAAAAATCCTGCCCTGATCGGCAGGATTTTTTGTATCCAACGGCCATTGACCATTGACAGTCTATAGAGCAAAGCCCTATAGACTCATTTCACGTTAATCTTCCCCGCATACACACTCCCTGTGGTCACATCCAAAGTCACCAGGTCCCCGGTTTCCAGGGCTTCCATGGCTCCTTTAGCTCCTACGATCACCGGGATGCCGTAGTTGATGCCGATGATGGCAGCCGGGGAGGTGAAGCCGCCTTCTTCGGCGATGATGCCTCCGGCCTGGGCGGCACAGGTGCCCATTTCATTTTCCAGGGCGGCTACGGCCAGGATCATGCCCGGTTTGAACTGGTCCAGGTCTGCTTTCTTTTCCACCCGGAGGACAATACCGCTGGCGGCTTTCTTGCCGATGCCCTGGCCGGATACGATCTTCTGGCCTACATTGACCACCTGGATCAGGTTGGTGCTGCCCACTTTGCCCACGTTCATGCCGGCGGTGACCACCAGGGAATCCCCTTTCTTGATCAACCCTGCATCCAAGGCGTTCTTCAGGGACGCTTCGATAAGGGCATCGGTGCTGGCTTTGTTTTCCCCTTTCAGGGGGGTCACGCCCCAGTACAGGTTCATCCGCCGCAGGCTTTCCTCTTTGGGAGAAACCCCCAGCACATGGGCTTTGGGCCGGTATTTGGCCACCATACGGGCGGTGTAGCCGCTTTCGGTAATGGACATGATGGCGTTGGCTTCCAGTTCCTGGGCAATCTGGACGGTGGCGTGGCTGATGGCGTCGGTCATCTGGACCTGGGCCCCGATGCCCTTGTGCTGGAACACCCCTACATAGTCGATGGCTTCTTCCGTCCGTTTGGCGATCCGGGCCATGGTCTGGACGGCTTCCAGAGGATAAGCCCCGGAGGCGGTTTCCCCGCTGAGCATAATGGCGTCGGTGCCGTCAAAAATGGAGTTGGCAATATCGTTGGCTTCTGCCCGGGTGGCCCGGTAGTTGGTAATCATGCTTTCCAGCATCTGGGTGGCAGTGACCACCGGCTTGCCCAGGGCGTTGCATTTGGCAATGATCTGCTTCTGGACAATAGGCACGTCTTCCATGGGGATTTCCACCCCCAGGTCCCCACGGGCCACCATGACTCCATCCACCACCTGGAGGATTTCGTCGATGTTGTCCACCCCTTCCTGGTTTTCGATCTTGGCGATGATCCCCATGGGAGACCCCAGTCTTTCCAGAAGACGGCGGATTTCCATGGCGTCGTGGGCATTCCGGACAAAGGAGGCGGCCACATAGGTCATGCCGTGCTGGGCCGCAAAGGTAATGTCGGAAACATCCGCATCGGACAGGAAGGGCAGTTTCAGGAAGGCTCCGGGGACGGCCACCCGTTTCCGGGAGGAGATTTCCCCGCCGTTCACCACGAGGGTGTGGATTTCCCGGTCGGTGGTGGACTGGACTTCCAGGGACAGTTTCCCGTCGTTCAGGAGGATGGTGTCCCCCCGCTTCACTTCTTCCGGCAGGCCCTTATAGTTCACATGGGCCTTTTCCGCAGTCCCTTCCACATCGTCGATGGTCAGGGTGAATTCGTGGCCGGGCACCAGGGTGGTCTTGTCCCCCTTGAACAGCCCCAGGCGCATTTCCGGCCCTTTGGTATCCGCCACATACCCTACCAGCCGGCCTGCTTCCTTTTCCGCTTCTTTCAGCAGGTTCAGCCGGGCTTCACATTCGCTGTGAGAGCCATGGGAGAAGTTGAACCGGGCCAGGTCCATGCCGGATTTGATCATATCCACCAGCAGGTCTTTTTTGTCGGTGGCCGGTCCCAGGGTGCAGATGATTTTCGTTTTCTTCATGAAATGTTCCCCCTCTGAAATATCCATGATGGTTCCGGGAAAAGCATCATGTACTTTTTCCAAAAAAAGTCCGGACTTGTAATAAGCCCGGACTTTTCAGTTCCGTTTGTAAAATTAGGATTCTTTGAAGGCTTTGATCTTTGCAGTCAGCAGAGGCAGAATCTTCAGAGCATCGCCAACGATACCATATTTGGAGATCTCGAACATAGGAGCGTCCGGATCCTTGTTGATGCAGACAATGGTATCGGATTTGCTCATGCCGGCTTTGTGCTGTACAGAACCGGAAATACCGCAGGCGAAGTAAATCTTCGGGGTAACGGTTTTACCGGACTGACCCACTTGCCGAGGATGTTCGATGAACCCTTCATCCACTGCAGCACGGCTGCCGCCTACGGCGCCGCCCAGTACATGGGCCAGGTCATACAGCAGGGAGAAGTTTTCTTTGGCTTTCATGCCGCGGCCGCCGGAGCATACGAACGGTGCATCGTCGATGGCCATTTCCCCTTCGCTGACCACTTCTTCTCTGCGGATGCAGGTTACCCGGTCATCCACATGGTTCTTCAGGGTGTAGTTGATTACTTCGCCGGTACGGGAAGCATCGGGTTCCATAGCCTTGAAGGTCTTGGGACGAACGGTACCCATCTGAGGACGATGTTCTTTGCACAGGATGGTAGCCATGATGTTACCACCGGCAGCAGGACGGGTCCATTCGATCAGGCCGTCTTCTTCAGCGTCCAGGATGGTGCAGTCTGCGCACAGACCAGTGTTCACCCGGGCAGCGATACGGGGCCCCAGGTCACGGCCGTCGTTGGTGGCACCGATGAATACAGCGGAGGGCTGGTAAGCATCGATCATTTCGCAGAAAGCATTGGTGTATTCGTCAGTGGAATAATATTTGAAAGCAGGATCCTGGCACACATAGACCAGATCAGCGCCCCGGGCAATCAGTTTGGACGGAACGTCTTTGGCATCGTCAGTGATCAGGACAGCAGCCAGTTTCTGGTTGCATTTGTCAGCCAGTTTCCGGCATTCACCCAGCAGTTCATATACAACATGGACAGGTTCGCCTTTGTAATGTTCAACATAGACCCATAAATCTTTTTCGTTACCGGTCTTTAAACCTTTCGTGTTAGCCATTTATACCCAACCTCACTTCGTAATAATCTTGTCTTCGATCAGTTTGTTAACCAACTTATCGACTGCAACAGCAGGATCTTCATCGTCGAAGATTTCGCCGTGTACCTGGGTCACTTTCGGAGTGAAGCTCTTCATAACCTGAGTCGGAGAGCCGGCCTTGCCGATGATGTCCAGAGGGATTTCCAGGGCAGCGGCGGTGTAAACAGGGATTTCAGCCTTTCTGGCTTTCATTTTGCCTCTGATGCTGGCAAAACGAAGATCCTTGCTGCGCATTACGGTTACTACGCAGGGCATCTTCATGGTGAAGGTCATGGACATCTGTTCGTTGTCTCTGTCAACCACGACGGTGTCATCTTTGACCTGAACCTTCAGAGCAGCGGTAACCTGGGGCAGATCCAGATGTTCAGCGATTTCAGGACCAACCTGGGCAGTATCCCCATCGATTGCCTGACGGCCGCAGAGGATCAGATCAGGAATGCCGAAATGTTTGATGGTGTTGGCCATGGCTGCGGAAGTAGCCAGGGTATCAGCACCGCCGAAAGCTCTGTCGCTGACCAGTTTGGCTTCATCAGCGCCAACAGCCAGGCAGTCTCTCAGGACGGATTCAGCATGGGGCGGTCCCATGGTGATGACAGTTACATGAGCACCCAGTTCGTCTTTCAGCTGCAGAGCCGTTTCCAGAGCATACTGGTCATAGGGGTTCATAATATTGGTTACACCATCTCTGACGAGGTTGTTGGTAACCGGATCGATCTTCATTTCAGCGGTATCCGGTACCTGTTTAACACATACAACGATGTTCATTACAAAGCGACCTCCTAAAAATCATATAGTTCAAAACCACACAGCCCCATTGTAACACGTGTGTTCCCGGTATGCAAGGGATTGCAGGAACTTGTCAGACTAGCCTTTCAAATTTTGTAAACTCCTGTATACAATCTGTATAGTATGATTTTCTCCATTTTCCTCTTTAATTCTAAATTGACGAATAATTCCACGCAAGTTCTGTAACGGAAATTTCTACAGAATTGTGGGACAAATAATTGGGGATTTTCTGTGAATATAAGGGATTGCTTATGAAAAAGAGGGTGTTGCCCAGGCAACACCCTACAATTCCATACTCCCCTTCCCCAGCACCCGTTCTATGGCCTCGGAGAACCCAGGGGCATCCAGTTCCACCCAGAACCTGGGATTGGTACGGATGACCTTTTTAGTGTCTGCCACGTGGAGGTACACCGGGTTCTTTCCATGGAAGGCGGCGAAGATCCCTCCCAGCTGCTGCTGAACAGCCTGGGTGTTCTTCCCTGGGCCGATATGGAGATGGACTTCTTTGGCCGCCTCCTGGAGGGGCTCCACTTTGTTGGCAAAGATCCGGGCCTGTTCCTCGTCCAGCTTCAAGACCCCCTGGATCATGACGATCCGGTCCTTGTCGATGTTGGCCCGGCTGACGGCGTAAGCCCGGGGAAAGGCGATCACGTCCAGGCTGCCGGTCAGATCTTCCAGCACAAAGGAGGCCATCCGGTCCCCGTTCCTGGTGGACCGGAGCCGGAGATCGGTGATGATGCCCCCTACGGCGATCCGTTCCCCGTCCTTGTAATTTTCCTCGCTGCACCGGATGAGCGGCGTCAGCCGCCGGAGGGCATTCCGGTAGGCATCCAGAGGGTGCCCGGTCACATAGAACCCGATCAGTTCCCGTTCCAACCGGAGGATCTCCTCTTTGGGGATTTCCGGCAGGTTGGGGATGGGGATGGTGTTGGCACTGGCAATGTCTTCCTCCCCGAAAAGCCCCAGCTGGCCGGTGATCCGGTCCCGCTGTTCACTGGCCGCCGCTTCCAGGGCCGGGTCCATAATGGCCAGCAGCTGACTCCGGCGCAGGCCGAATCCGTTCATGGAACCGCTTTTGATCAAGGCTTCCACCACCCGCTTGTTCACCTTGGACAGGTCAACCCGGCGGGTAAAATCGAAGAAGTCCTTGAAGGGTCCCCGTTTCGCCCGTTCCTCCAGGATCACGGACACGGCCGCATCCCCTACGCTTTTGATGGCCCCCAGGCCGAACCGGATGGTATGGCCGTCCACGGAGAACCCGGCTTCACTGGTGTTGATGTCCGGAGGCAGCACCTGGATGCCCATATCCCGGCACACTCCGATGTACCAGCTGACCTTGTCCGCCACGGTGATGATGCTGTTCAGGAAGGCGGCCATGTATTCCACCGGGTAGTTGGCCTTCAGCCAGGCGGTCTCATAGGCCACCAGGGCATAGGCGGCGGAATGGGATTTGTTGAACCCGTAGCCGGCGAAGTGCTGCAGAAGGGCGAAGATCTTATCGCCCAGTTCCCGGCTGATGCCGTGGAGCTTCTGGGCTCCCTCCAGGAATTTTTCCTTCATGGAATCCAGGAGCTTGGCCTTCTTTTTCCCCATGGCCCGGCGGAGAATGTCTGCTTCCCCCAGGGTGAAGCCCCCCAGGGTGGATACGATCTGCATCACCTGTTCCTGGTACAGGATGACCCCGTAGGTATCCGCCACAATGGGCTCCATAAGCGGATGGAGCACCTGGGCGGTGCGTCTGCCGTGCCGGCCGGCAATGAAGTCTTCAGCCATGCCGCTGCCCAAGGGACCGGGCCGGTACAGGGCCACCAGGGGGATCAGGTCTTCGAAGCCTTCCGGGGCCAGCTGTTTCATGAGCCGGGTCATGCCGTCGCTTTCCATCTGGAACACCGCCGCTGTATCCCCGATACAGAGCATTTTGCAGGTTTTGGGATCGTGGAGGTCGATGTGCCGTATATCCACCTCCACCCCCTGGTTCCGTTTGATCATCTTCAGGGCGTCGTCGATGACGGTCAGGGTCCGGAGACCCAGAAGATCCATCTTCAGCAGCCCCAGGCTTTCAGACCGGTCCTTGTCGTACTGGGTGCAGATGTATTCATGCTCATCGTCGCTGCTGGAAGTGATCTGGAGGGGCACATAGTCCGTCAGTTCCCCCGGGGTGATCACCACTCCTGCCGCATGGGTGGAGGTGTGCCGGGGCATCCCTTCCACTTTCTGGGCAAAATCCAGCAGCTGGGCGATGTTGGGATCCTGGTCCCGGAGTTCCCGGAGCTCCCGGCTCCCTTCCAAGGCCCCTTTCAGGGTGGTGCCCGGGGTGTTGGGGATCAGTTTGTTCACTTGGTTCACCACGTTGAGAGGAATGTCCATGGCCCGGCCCACGTCCTTGATGGCGGCTTTGGCGGCCAGGGTCCCGAAGGTGATGATCTGGGCCACGTGGCTTTCCCCGTATTTCCGGGCCAGGTAGTCCACCACCAGGTGGCGCTTCACGTAGCAGATATCCGTATCGATATCGGGCATGCTCACCCGTTCCGGGTTCAGGAACCTTTCAAAGATCAGGTTGTACTTCAGCGGGTCGATGCTGGTGATGCCGGTAAGGTAGGCCACGATACTGCCGGCGGCGCTGCCTCTGCCGGGGCCCACCGGGATGTCGTGGCGGCGGCTGTAGTTGATGAAGTCCCACACAATGAGGAAGTAACCGGAATAGCCCATCTGTTTGATGATTCCCAGTTCGTATTCCATCCGTTTCCGGGCGGTGCCGTCGTCATCCGGGTACCGGGAGGGAAAGCCCTCTTCGCACAGTTTCCGCAGGTAGCCGTCCATGGTCTCCCCGGGAGGCAGAGGGAATTCCGGCAGGAGCAGATGGCCGAATTCCAGCTTCACATTGCACCGCCGGGCGATTTCCAGGGTGTTGTCCAGGGCTTCCTGGTCTTCCGGGAACAGGGCTTCCATCTCTTCCCGGCTCTTCAGGTAGTAGGAATCGTTGTTGAACCGCATCCGCTGAGGATCCAGGTACCGGGCGTTGGTCTGGATACACAGGAGGATGTCCTGGCCGGCGGCGTCTTCCTTGTGGATATAGTGAAGGTCGTTGGTGGCCACCAGCCGGATGTTGTGCTTTTTGGCCAGACGGTGGAGTTCCTGGCGGACGGTGGCCTCTTCCGGAAGCCCGTGGTTCTGGATCTCCAGGAAATAGTTGTCCCGGCCGAAAATGTCCAGGTATTCCAGCATGGTCTTTTCGGCGGTTTCCAGTTCTCCCCGGAGGATGTGACGGGGCACTTCCCCGGCGATGCAGGCGGACAGGCAGATGAGCCCCTCGCTGTACTGGCGGAGCACCTCTTTATCAATCCGGGGCTTGTAGTAGAACCCTTCCACTTCCCCAATAGACACCAGCTTCATCAGGTTCTGGTAGCCGGTCTGGTTTTCCGCCAGAAGGATCAGATGGTACAGTTTGCTCCGGGTTTCCAGGCTTTTGTCCAGATGGGACCCGGAAGTGATATACACTTCGCAGCCGATGATGGGTTTGATCCCGGCTTTCTCACATTCCTGATAGAATTCAATGACCCCGTACATGACCCCATGGTCCGTAATGGCCAGGGCCGGCATCCCCAGCTCCCTGGCATACTGGACCAGTTCCGGGATCCGGCAGGACCCATCCAGGAGGCTGTATTGGGTATGGGTATGCAAATGGACGAATTGGTTCATGGGTGCTCCTTTAAAAAAGGGGGCTGCGCTGCAGCCCCCGTCAATGGTCAATTGTCAATGACTTATCCTCTGATGGTATTCACTTCTCCCGGCAGATACATGGTCACTTCCGGGGAGACTTCGGTTTCTGTGGCTCCGATGGTGTAGGCTACGCCGGCCAGGTAGTCCTGAGCCCGGATCTTGTCCGGTTCCTGCAGGTCGTTGAGACACATAAGGAGGCCCTTGCCTTCCAGGATCAGCTTGCCGTAGGCAACAATTTCTTCCAGGCTGGCCGGTGTCCGCAGACACAGATCCAGGTTGGGCGTGTCCAGGAGCGTCAGTCCGGGATTCTCACTTTCCCCTGCCGGAGTTCTGGATGCAGAAGATCTGGACGATTTGAAACTGGCAAACATGAGCACATCCCTCCCTTCTTTGTATTTCTTTATTTTACACCAAAATGGAAGAGAAAGCAAAAAAGAGGGGCTGCTGCAAATGCAGCAGTCCCTCTTATTCTTATGCCCGTGCGTTCCGTGCTCTTTGACGGGAACGTTCCTGACGGGACAGGATCTTCTTTCTCATGCGGATGCTCTTGGGGGTGACTTCAACGGTTTCGTCGTCGTTGATGTGTTCCAGGGCCCCTTCCAGAGAGAAGGTCTGGGGCGGAACCAGACGGACAGCGTCGTCGCTCCCGGCGGCACGCATGTTGGATACGTGTTTCTTCTTGCAGGGGTTCACGTCCATATCGTCTTCCCGGCTGTTTTCGCCGACGATTTCCCCTTCGTACACTTCTTCACCAGGGTTCACGTACATGGTGCCTCTGGCCTGGCATTTGTCAATGCCGTAGGCCGTGGTGGTACCGGCTTCGAAAGCCACCAGGCTGCCCCGGGTACGGCCCGGGATATCGCCCTTGTAGGCACCCCAGCCGGCGAACACGTGGTTCATGATCCCGTTGCCTTTGGTGTCGGTGAGGAACTGGTTCCGGAAACCGATCAGGCCCCGGGCAGGGATGATGAAGTCCATCCGCAGGTAGCCGGCCACTTCGGTCATGTTCTGGAGTTCAGCCTTCCGGATCCCCAGCCCTTCCATCACAGGGCCCATGAAATCCTGGGGCACTTCGATGGTCAGTGCTTCCATGGGTTCCAGCAGCTTGCCGTTTTCATCCCGGTGCATGATTACGGTGGGTTTCCCTACCTGGAGTTCGAACCCTTCCCGGCGCATGGCTTCGATGAGCACGGACAGATGCAGTTCCCCACGGCCGGACACCTTGAAGGTATCGGCGCTGTCGGTGTCTTCCACTTTCATGGAAACGTTGGTTTCCACTTCTTTGTACAGACGGTCACGGAGATGGCGGCTGGTGATGAAGTCCCCTTCCTGGCCGGCAAAGGGGCTGTCGTTGACGGAGAAGGTCATGGACAGGGTGGGTTCGTCCACCTTGATCCCCTGGAGCTGTTCCGGGTTGTCCACATCGGCAATGGTGTCGCCGATTTCAGCAGTGCTCAGGCCGATCAGGGCAATGATGTCCCCGGCTTTGGCTTCAGGCACTTCCACCCGTTTCAGACCTTCGTAGGTGTACAGACGGCCAATCTTCTGGGTGGTGCGCTTGTCATCATGCATCAGGCACACGTTCTGGCCGTTCTTGATGGTGCCACGGACCACACGGCCCACCACGATCCGGCCCACATAGTCATCGTGGTCCAGGGTGTTGACCAGCATCTGAAGCGGAGCATCCACATCCACGTCAGGAGCGGGGATGCTTTTGATGATGGTGCGGAACAGAGGTTCCAGGTTGTCGCTTTCGTCATCCATGGACAGCTTGGCAATGCCCTTCTTGGCGGAGGCATAGACCACCGGGAAATCCAGCTGGTCGTCGTTGGCGTTCAGTTCGATGAACAGGTCCAGGACTTCGTCCACCACTTCTTCCACCCGCTGATCCGGACGGTCGATTTTGTTGATGACCACCACCGGTTTCAGATGATGTTCCAGGGCTTTCCGCAGTACGTATTTGGTCTGGGGCATGGGGCCTTCATAAGCGTCTACCAGCAGCAGTACGCCGTCCACCATGTTCAGCACCCGTTCCACTTCACCGCCGAAGTCAGCATGGCCCGGAGTGTCCAGGATGTTGATCTTGCAGCCATCGTGCATAACGGAAGTATTCTTGGCCAGGATGGTGATCCCACGTTCTCTTTCCTGATCGTTGGAGTCCATGACCCGTTCCTGCACCTGCTGGTTGGCCCGGAATACACCGCTCTGCTTCAGCATGGCATCCACCAGGGTAGTCTTACCGTGGTCGACGTGAGCGATGATGGCAATGTTACGCAAATCATTTCTAATCATAAAAGCCCAATCCCCTCTTATTTCCAGATAAATCAAGAGGATGCTTGTCTGGAAGCATCCTCAAAGTAAACTGCATCATTTCGACTTTCCTATTATATTCTTTTCCCCTCTGGATGTCAAATACTGTCACAATGTTTTCATCACATCGTCAATGTATTTGCGGATTTTGTCCATCTTGGCCCGGATATCGGGGATCCGGCGGGGATCGTGGGTGATGAGCTGTTCCAGACGGCCCTTGTACACCAGATAATCCTTTTCGAAGTTCCGCAGGTAATCCCGCATGTTCTGGATGGCCGGTTCGCTGGTGATCACCTTGGTTTCCTCGATCCGCCAGTCGGTGCCGTCGATGATGGCGGAATCACCGAAGTTGGGGATGTAGGTGGCGCAGCCCAGTTCCGTATTCAGCAGGTGGGCAAAGGAGCTGGCGGCATCGTATTCCCCGTGGACCACGAAGAAGGCCTTGGGCTTTTCCTCCATACCCTTGTACAGGGCCAGCATCTGGTTCCGGTCCGCATGGGCGGAAAAACCACTCAGGTTATAGATCTTGGCCCCCACCACAATGTCTTCGCCCATGATCTTCACCTTTTTGGCCCCGTCGATGAGCCGCCGGCCCAGGCTGCCTTCCGCCTGATACCCGGCAAAGATCACGGAAGAATCCTTCCGCCACAGGTTGTGTTTCAGATGGTGGAGCACACGGCCTGCATCGGCCATGCCGCTGGCGGAGATGATGATCATGGGGCTGGGCATGTCGTTGATGGCCTTGGATTCCGCCGCCGTCTCCGTGTACTTCACATTGGGCATGTCGATGAGTTTCCCCTTCTGCTGCCGGAAAATGGTCCGGGCTTCCTCATCATATTCTTCCGGGTTGAACTGCATCACCTGGGTGGCCTTGATGGCCATGGGGCTGTCCACCATAATGGGGACCACCGGCAGCTGGCCGCTGTGCATGAGTTTTTGGAAGTAGTAGAGCATCACCTGGGTACGGCCTACGGCAAAGGCGGGGATGATCACGTTGCCTCCCCGGCTCAGGGCTTCCTTCATCACGTCGCACAGTTCCTTTTCCCGGTCGATCTGTTCATGGAGCCGGTTCCCGTAGGTGGATTCGGTAATGATGAAATCGGCGCCGGAAATCTGATGAGGATCGTCCAGGATGGGCACATTGGGCTGGCCCACGTCCCCGGTGAAGATCAGCTTGGTCTTCTTCCCGTTTTCTTCGATCATCAGGTTCACCAGGGCACTGCCCAGGATATGGCCGGCCACCCGGAACCGGAAGGTGATCCCCGGATACAGTTCCACGTCTTCATCGTAATCGTGGGTGATGAAATGCTTCAGGGTCAGGTAGGCGTCGTCGGCGGTATACAGGGGTTCCACCACGGATTTCCCGGCCCGGAGACCTTTCCGGGTGGCGATTTCCGCATCGGATTCCTGGATGTGTCCGCAGTCAGGGAGCAGGATCTGGCACAGTTCTTCGGTAACCGGGGTGCAGTGGATGAACCCCTTGAACCCTTCCTTGATCAGTTTGGGCAGAAGGCCGCTGTGGTCGATATGGGCATGGCTGAGGATCACCGCGTCGATTTCTCCCGGGTTGAAGGAGAAGGGTTTCCGGTTCAGTTCCCGGATCAGCTTGGGTCCCTGGAACATGCCGCAGTCCAGCAGGATCTTCTTTCCGTTCACTTCCAGCAGGTGACAGGACCCGGTGACAATTTTGTCCGCTCCCAGGAAGGTGATTTTCATGAGGCGTCCCTCCTTTAGAAAAGTTTCCAAATTAATCCATCAGTTAAACTACCTATAGTATAACACGATGTGGTACAATAGTTCCATGGATTTACCAGAAAGGGTGTACATTATGAAAAAATCTCTGTTCTTTCCTTTATTATTTGTTTCTCTGCTGTCGGTTCCTTCCCTGCTTTTTGCCCAGGAAGAGAAAAAGGATTCGCCGAAAGCAGCAGTTACTGTTGCAAATGATACAAAGCAGCCTGCACCCTCTGGAAAAAAGACAGAGGAAGCCCTGCCCACCCCTCCTACGGAAGAAGCTGCGGCCTGGACCCTGGTGGGCAGCAACAGCAGCTATGATGTGTACTATGATTCCCGGAGTATCCAGTACGACGAAAAGACCGGGATCCTGACCATCTGGAACAAATGGGTGCGAAAAGGAGCCATGGGCACCGCCACCCGGACCATCCTGCTCCAGAGTAAATACGACGTACGGCTGCGGGTGGTATCCGATCTGGTCCAGTACACCTACAACGGGCTGGGGAATGAAACGGGAAAGCAAAAAGTGGAAGACCAGTCCTGGTATCCATTGAGCCCCAATACGTTGGGGATGGAGCTGTGTGAAGCGCTGAAAGGGTATTTGCTGAATAATTGAAAGAAGGGGCTGTTGCAAACGCAACAGCCCCTTCTTTCTGTCAGCGAACCGCTGACAAAAAAATTCCGCATCCATCAGATGCGGAATTTTTCTAACCGGCAGCTCCCTATCCTCCCGGACCGTTTCCAGTCGAGTACTTTCGGCGTATAAGGGCTTAACTGCTGTGTTCGGCATGGGAACAGGTGGATCCCCTTAGCTATCG
>NZ_JBQKCH010000019.1:0-45428 GCF_052122455.1 Acidaminococcus sp. HCP3S3_G9_1
TAGCTTTGATTTTTTAACCTGGTTGTCATCCAGGTGACTCGATCTCATCACTAAAAGTGACTTGACCCGCACATCTGTCAACAATATTCAGTTTTCAGGGTTCCAACCTCGTCGCTCATCGGCGACTTGATTATAATATCATGGGATTATATTTTTGTCAACAGGATTTCTAAAAAAAGTGAAAAGGGATTGGCAGGATATACTCTGCCAATCCCTTCCATCGGCCGCTGACCATTGACAGCTGACCGCTGACAATCCAGTTACTTTTTCTCCACCTGGAATTTGAAGTTGTCGATTACAGGCCGGTGGTCTGCACCGCCTTCTTTCACATCTTCCGTCAGGAGAGCCTGGACGATAATGGCCATTTCCAGCCGTTTCTTCTGGATCTTGCACCCATAAGCATAGGGCTTTTCAATGGTCCCGTTGACCAGATCCGCATTGGCATGGCAGCCGCCGCTGCAGAAGAACCGGGCCCAGCAGGTCCGGCAGTCTTCCTTCTTCATCACATGCATGTGACGGAAGTACTGGACCATATCCTTCTTCACGATGCCTGTATCCAGGGTACCCATTTTGTATTTTTCCCGTCCCACGAACTGGTGGCAGGGGTAAATGTCCCCTTCCGGAGTAATGGCAAAATATTCATGACCGGCCCCGCAGCCTGCCAGCCGTTTGGCCACACAGGGCCCGTTGTCCAGAGCCACGTTGAAATGGAAGAAGTCAAAAGGCACTCCTGCCCGCTTCTTTTCCAGATAGGCCCGGGCCAGTTTTTCGTATTCTTTGTCCAGGGTAGACCAGTCTTCTTCTGTCAGCACCCAGGGTTCCGTGGTGCCCACTACCGGTTCCATGGAAATCTCAGATCCCACATCCAGCATAGCCAGCACGTCATCGCAGAAATGGGTGTTGTAATGGGTATAGGTCCCCCGCAGATAGTAGTTCTTCCCATGGCGGGATTCGATGACTTTTTTGAAGCCCTTCACCGCCGCATCATAGGACCCCACATGGCCGGGATAAGGCCGCATGTGATCATGGGTCTTTTTGCTGCCGTCCAGGGACAGGACCAGCATCACCCGGTTGTCGTTGAGATACTTGACGATCTCATCGGTAAGCAGGGTGCCGTTGGTGGTCAGGGTCAGTTTGATGTTCTTCCCGGTTTCCTGTTCCCGCTGGCGCACATAGTCCACAATGTATTTCACCACAGGCATGTTCATCAGAGGTTCCCCGCCGAACAGGTCCAGTTCCAGGTTGTGCCGCTGTTTGCTGCCGGCAATGGCAAATTCAATGGCCTTCCGGGCCACTTCCTTGCTCATGAGAGCCCGGTGGCCCCCAAAGTCTCCGGTGTCTGCAAAGCAGTAGCCGCAGCGCAGGTTGCAGTCGTGGGCCACATGGAGGCACAGAGATTTCAGCACCGGTTCATCAGAAAAGGTATCCGGCACCGGGAAATCCGGAGAAAACAGCAGACCGGCCTTCTGCAGGTCCTGGAGTTCCTCCAGGGCTTCGGCCACGTCTTCCGCCGGGTATTTGCCGGCAAAATGGGCTTTGGTTTCTTCCGGATTGGTGCCGTCGTAAAAGCCCAGCAGGTCATAAATCATGGCGTCGATGATATGCACGGCGCCGCTGTTCACGTCAAGGACCACATAATTGTCGTCCAGATGCATTCTATGGATCAGCAAGTTTCTATCCGCCCTTCTTATATTGCTTGTTTGGTACAAGAAAATAGCTCCCTGCGCATGCAGGGAGCTTCCGCGCATAATGGAATTATGCTTTTTCGCAAACCTGGTTGCCTACCGTGCAGGAAGTTTTGCAGGCAGACTGGCAGGATGCCGGGCATTCGCCGCAGCCGCCGGTTCTCAGGGTTTTCTTCAGCATTTCTTTATTCACAGTCTTGATTCTCTTTGCCATCATCGATTCCTCCCTATCTTCATGTTTATAATTCATTGTATCTGTTTTTCTGAAAGAACGCAAGTCTTTCAACCGTTTCTATCTTTCTTACAGATGGAATTTCGCCTTCAGTTCATAATACTTGTGGATGATCCAGTCTGTATTCACCCCTGTCTGATCAATATAGCTCTGGATCTGAGCCCGTTTCAAATCATATTGGAAGCATCCCAGGTTCTCCGGTTTGTTCTGGAACACGTTCACCCGGTGCAGCCGCATCAGATCGGTCTTGTCCGTATTCACCCCCACACGGCCGTCCACCCCGGCAATGTACCCGGCTTTTTTCACCTGGGCTGCAATGGCATCGCTGGCGGACCCGTTGGGATAAGAGAAGGTGAGTCCTTCCGGGGGATTGTAGATGCCCCGCATGTGTTCCATGGAGCTGGTCAGTTCATAGTCGATCTGTTCCGGTGTCATGGACTGGAGAGGCTTGTGGTTGAAGGTATGGGACCCCAGGGCCCACCCGTATTTCAGCAGTTCATGTTCCTGGTGCCAGTCCAGATATCCGGGCCAGCCTTCATACTTCACGGCCATGTACATGTTCCCCACAAAGCCGTATTTTTTCAGGATAGGGGCAGCGTAAGTCAGGTTGTCCAGATACCCGTCATCAAAGATCAGCACACATTCCTTGTGGAACTTCCGTCCTTCCTTCCGGCCCTTCACGTATTCCGCCAGGGTCATGGTCTTCCAGCCCTGTTCCTTCAGATATTTCATCTGTTCGTCAAACTGTTCCGGAGGCATGGTATACGGGTCGTCATGGCCCGGTTCCACCCGGTGGTAGGCAAAAATCGGCACGGTCTCTTCACAGAACCGGGGAAAATCCTGCTTCACATAAACATATCCCCCGTATCCCAGGCCGCACAAAGCCGCTACAATGGCCAAAAAAATAATCAGTTTCTTCATTGCTCCCCATCCTTCAATTTCTCTGCAATCTGTTCCAATTTCTTCAACCGGTGATTGAATCCGGATTTGCCCACATTGTCTTCCGTCAGGGCCGCCAGTTCCCCCACGGACAGATCCTGGTGATCCTTCCGGAGACGGGCCGCCTCCTGGAGAGGTTCCGGCAGGGTGCTCAGCCCCACCGTTTCTTCAATGACCCGGATGGCGTTCAGCTGCCGCACCGCCGCCTGGACCACCTTGTTCAGGTTGGCAGTTTCGCAGTTCACCTGCCGGTTCACCTTGTTCCGCATATCCTTCAGGACCCGGACATTTTCAAATTCCAGGTAGGAATTGCTGGCCCCGATCAGGGATAGGAACCCGGCAATGGCATTGCCTTCCTTCAGATACACGATGTAGGAATTCTTCCGGTCCACGATCCGGGCAGGCAGGCTGAAGCCCTTCATGATTTTCTGGATGAACTGGCCCATTTCCAGGCTGTCACAGATCAGTTCCAGATGATAGTCGCTGATGGGCTTGTTCACCGATCCCCCGGCCAGGAATACCCCCCGAAGGAAGGCCCGCTTCTCTCCTTCCTTTTTCAGCAGGGCGCTGCCTGCCTCTTCCAGAGGGGACAGGAGATGGAGCCGGCTGAGAGCCGTCCTTGCTTCATCAGAAGGGATCACATGGACCTGATACCGGTTGTTTTTCTTCAGCCGTCGGCTCCGGGTAACGATCACTTCCGTCTGGACCGGAAAATTGTTTTTCAGCAGCCGGAGCACCCGCCGGGCCAGGGCGGCGTTTTCCGTGGTGAAGTGGATGCCCACCTTCCGGCCGCTGAGGGAAACTGCCCCGCTGATCCGCAGCAGCCCGAACAGCTCCGCTTGTTCACAGTCGTGGTTTTCTCCTTCTGACCGTGCAATTTCGTTTTTCACATCATGGGAAAAAGACATGGTCAGTTCTCCTTTTTGGCATTTTTCCGCAGTTCCTGCATGGTCTGCCGGGCAAAGAAGTAGTCGAAAAACCGGATTCCCTTGCCGAACAGCTTCAGCCGGTAGATCAGGGCGATGATGGTCTTGGCCAGCTTCAGAGGATTGTGCCGGACCAGGTCGCTGTCATTCAGCAGCTTGGCAGGCACACAGTCGATGCCCAGCTTTTCGATTTTCTCCACATCGGGAGACACCGGCATGGCCCCTTCTTTTTCGTACTTGGCCAAAATCTCCGGAGAGGCCTTCTGCTCGTTGACCACAACATAATCCAGGCACTGGCAGCCCATGTGCCTGATCAGGGCCTGGACATGCTCATAGGCCCCGTAGCCGTCGGTTTCCCCAGGCTGGGTCATCACATTGCACACGTAGATTTTCACGGCCTTGGACCGGATCACCGCATCCCGGATCCCGGGGACGATAAGGCTGGCCAGGACGCTGGTGTACAGACTGCCGGGCCCCAGGATGATGGCATCCGCCTTCATGATGGCATCCACCGCCCGCTGGGAGGCCCGGGGATTTTCCGGTTCCGTCATCAGCCGGACGATTTTGTGGGGAGAAGCGGTAATGGAGCTTTCCCCCACCACGGTACTGCCGTCGTCCATCTTTGCCTTCAGCTGGATGTTGTCCGTGGTGTTGGGCCATACATGGCCCCGCACTTTCAGGATCTCACAGGTAGCGGCAATGCCTTTTTCCATGTCCCCGCCTTCCACATCGCTCATGGCGGCGATGAACAGGTTCCCCAGATTGTGGCCGCTGAGGGCGCTGCTTTTGAACCGGTACTGCATGACTTTTTCCATCAGCGGTTCCGTATCAGACAACGCCACCAGGCAGTTCCGCATATCACCGGGAGGCAGGATCCCCAGTTCCTTCCGCAGCCGGCCGGATGATCCCCCGTCGTCGGCCGTGGTCACTACCGCCGTACAGTTGTTGGTGATCAGTTTGATACCCCGGAGCAGCACGGACAGCCCGGTGCCCCCGCCGATGACCACCACGCTGGGGCCCTTGTCCAGCTTCTGCTGGGTAAAAATCAGTTCCCGGAGGGATTCCTTTTCCCCCGGCATCACTGCATTGATGATGGTCTTCACCACATGGGTGGCCCCCAGAAGCATAAAGAGGATGCCCAGGCCTACATTGAAAGCCCCCAGGGCCGTAATGGTGGACTGGTAGTATTCGCCTCCCACAGAATTGATGAACTTCAGTACCAAGGCTTCCAACAGCCCCACGAACTGATAGTTGAAGATTAAAGTGACTCCCACACAGGCCAGCACCGCGCCCAGCGCAAAAAGGAACAGCCAGCGCTTCAGGTTCAGCCCCGGGTACAACCACTTAATCCATTTCATACGCATTCACCTATTTCTTTATTAAATCCCGATGGATGACCTGCACCCCATAGCCGCATTTTTCAATGAACCGGCCCAGAGCGTTGGCTATGAACACACTCCGGTGCCGACCCCCTGTGCAGCCCACGCCGATCATCAGCTGGCTCTTCCCTTCCTGGACATACTGGGGCAGCAGGAACTGGATCAGCCCGAACAGCTTCTCCTCAAAATCCCCGGTCACCGGTTTTTCCTGGATGTAATCCATCACCGGCTGGTCGTTGCCGCAGAGATTCTTCAGCTCCGGAATATAGAAGGGATTGGGCAGGAACCGCACATCAAAGACCATGTCGCAGTCCAGAGGAATGCCGTATTTGAATCCGAAGGACTGGACCACGATGTTCATGGGGGGCAGTTCCCCTCCCTTGCCGAAAAGCTGGACGATTTTACTGCGCAGTTCCTTGGTGCTGGTCTTGGACGTATCGATGATGGTAGTGGCCCGCTGGCGGATCTGGCTGAGGATATCCCGTTCCCGGGCAATGTCCGCACTCAGTCCGTTGCGCCCTGCCAGAGGATGGCGCCGGCGGGTTTCCTTGTACCGCCGGATCAGGGTGGCATCATCCGCATCCAGGAAGACCAGTTCATAAGGCACGCTGCTCTGGTTCAGCTGGTCCAGGACCTGGTTCAGATCCTTGAAGAATTTCCCTCCCCGGATATCCACCACCAGTGCCAGCTGGGCCCCTCCGTTCTTGTTCTGGAGGCACAGTTCAATGAATTTGGGAATAAAAGTAGGGGGAAGATTGTCCACGCAAAAATAGCCCAGATCTTCCAGGGTCCGCATTACCTGCGTCTTCCCCGCACCGGACATCCCGGTTATCAGCAACGTTCTCGCCATTTCCATCCACACCCCCTGCAAAGTTTTCAATGTTTTTATTATACAATGGAAAAAAAGTCCGTGTAAAGTCTTCCCCGGTTCTTTATACCGGTACCTCCACCTGTTCAGTCATCACCGTCCGAAGGATCCGGGCCACCCCGTTCCGGGTATTGGGCGACGTCACCACCCGGGCCGCCTGGCGCACCGGATCGCTGGCGTTCCCCATGGCCACTCCCAGGCCGGCGTGGGTGATCATGTCCAGATCATTGTCCGAATCCCCCACACAGAGGATTTCCTCTCCTTTGATCCCTTCCCGGGCTGCCAGAGCCTGGAGGGCATGCCATTTGTTGGTAGCGGGAGCAGTGACTTCCAGGAATCCTTTGGAAGAGCTGACGATTTTGATCTTCCCGGCATATTTCTCTTCCAGTTCCGGCCGCAGGGTCTTCACCTGGTCAGAAAGCACCAGCAGTTTGTGGGGAGCCTGGGACAGGTGATGGATTTCTTCCGTTTTCACTTCATAGGGCACCCGGGAAAAATGGGAATAGAACCGGGCTTCCTCACAGTCCCGAGGCACCCACAGATGGTCATCCACATAGGCCTGGATATAGATTCCCCGGCCCAGGCAGTCGTCCAGAAGAGGCTGGGCCACTTCCAGAGGCAGGGGCCAGGCTCCCAGGGTCTCTCCAGTCCGGGGATCCCGGATCAGAGCCCCGTTGTAGACCACCAGAGGACGGGTAATGCCCAGTTCCCGGGCATAGGGCAGGGCCGACCGGTACATCCGTCCCGTGGCCAGGGTCACGAAATAGCCGGCAGCTACCGCGTCTTTTACCGCCGCCGCATCTTCCGGGGCAATGTTCTTTTCTTCATCCAGCAGAGTGCCATCCAGATCCATGGCAATCATTTTCAGGGACATGGGTTTCCTCCTTCTCGTTTTCCCAACAAAAAAAGGCTGCCGCTGGAATGCGACAGCCTTTCTGGCTTTTTAGGCTTCTTCGGAGAACTGGTCTTTGCCTACGCCGCAGATGGGGCAGACCCAATCTTCCGGCAGGTCTTCGAATTTGGTGCCGGGAGCAATGTTGTGTTCCGGATCACCGGCAGCTTCATCATATACATAACCGCAAACGTCACAAACGTATTTTTTCATTGTTCGTATCCCCCTCAGGATTATTTGTTTTCTTCGCCCTCGATTATACCAAAGGTTCTTTCCTGTGGCAATAGGTTTTAAAGAAATTTTTAAGAAAAATTATTGGCTAATAATTTATTCTTGTTTTTCTTTTTCCAGATTCTCCCGTCCCTGTTCCAGCAGGGCCGTTTTTTCCAGCAGGCTGCCCTGGAGAAAAGCATGGACCCGTTCCGCCACCGGCCGGGTCATGGAATCCACTGCCGCCAGATCTTCCACAGAAGCCTGGCGCATAGCATCCAGGGAACCGAACCGTTTCCACAGAGCGGCCCGTCGTTTGGGCCCCAGCCCTTCCAGATGGTCCAGGACGGACACCAGGTTCCGTTTCCCCAGCCGTTTCCGGTGGTAGGTGATGGCGAACCGGTGGGCCTCATCCCGGATGTGCTGGATCAGGTGGAGGGCCGGAGACATTTTGTCCAGCAGGATACTGGTGTGGGCCCCCTCTTTGAAGATTTCTTCTTCCCGCTTGGCCAAACCGATGACGGGCACCTCCTCCGGGGTGATTCCAAGGCCCCGGATCACGGCACAGGCGGAACTCAGCTGTCCCTTGCCCCCATCGATGATGATCAGGCTGGGCAGATCTTCCAGGTCCCTGTACCGCCGGTACACCACTTCTTCCATGGATTTGAAGTCGTCCGGCTTCCCTTCTGTGGACCGGAGCTTGTACCTCCGGTAATCCTTCTTGCTGGGGGCACCGTTCCGGAACACCACCATGGAAGCTACCGTCTCCCGGCCCTGGTTGTGGGAAATATCGAAACAGTCCATCCGTTCCAGGGGCTTCTCCAGTCCCAGGGCCTTCTGGAGCTGTTCCGCCGCATCCAGGTCCGTCCCTCCAAAGGCATGGCCCCGGCGGAGCCGCTCTTCCAGGTTCTTCCGGGCATTGTTCACCGCCATGAGCACCAGGTCGTGCTTCAGTCCCCGCTGGGGCACCAGCAGGTTCACCGTTTTTTCGCACAGACCGCTGAGCCATTGGGACAGCAGGGTCCGGTCACTGTCTGCCAGATCTTCGCTCACCAGGATTTCCCGGGGCGGCCGGTGGTTTTCATGGTAGTACTGCTTCAGGAAATCTGCCAGCACTTCTCCTCCCGGCTCCCCGATTTCCTGGTCCAGGAAGAAGCTGTCACGGCCCAGGATCTTGCCGCTGCGGATGAAGAACACCTGGACACAGACCCCGCTGTCATCCATGGCCAGCCCCACCACATCCCGGTCCCCGCTTTCCGTAGTGGCTTTCTGTTTTTCCGCCAGCTTCCGGAGGCTCAGCAGGGAATCCCGGTACCGGGCCGCCGCCTCAAATTCCAGATTGTCCGAAGCCTGCTGCATTTTTGCGGTCAGATCTTTTTCCAGCTGGGACACCTTCCCGTCCAGCAGCAGCAGCACTGCATCCACCATCTGCTTGTATTCGCTGACAGGCACCTTCCCGGTACAAGGAGCCAGGCATCGGTGGAGATGGTATTGGAGACAGGGCCGTTTGGCATTCAGGTTCCGGCAGTGCCGGAGGGGAAACATGGTCCGGATCAGCTTCATGGTGTCCCGGAGAGCTCCCGCATCTGCAAAGGGACCATAGTACCGGGCCCCGTCCTTCTGCACCCGGCGCGTGAGCACCATACGGGGATAGGCCTCCCCTACGGTGATCTTCAGATAGGGATAGGTCTTGTCATCCTTCAGGTCGATGTTGTACCGGGGCCGGTACTTTTTGATCAGGTTGCATTCCAGGATCAGGGCTTCCATCTCGCTGGCGGTGACAATGGTCTCGATGGAGGCCACATGGGCGTTGATGGCCCGGACCTTGGGGGACACCTGGCTGGCCGGGCGGAAGTAGCTGCGCACCCGGTTCTTCAGGATCACCGCCTTACCCACATAGATCACCTTTCCGGAGGCGTCGTGCATGATGTAGACTCCTGGGGCGTTGGGGAGCACCGCCAGGGTCTCTTTGATGGCATCGTTCATTCCAGGACCTTCTTTACATACTGGCCGGTGTAGGATTCTGGCACTTCCGCCACCTGTTCCGGAGTCCCGGTGGCAATCACCGTACCGCCCCGGTCGCCCCCTTCCGGCCCCAGGTCGATAAGCCAGTCAGCACTTTTGATCACATCCAGGTTGTGTTCGATGACCACTACGGTGCTCCCGGCATCCACCAGCCGCTGGAGCACTTCCAGCAGCTTGTGCACATCCGCCATGTGGAGCCCGGTGGTGGGTTCATCCAAAATATACAGGGTCCGGCCGGTGTTCACCTTGGCCAGTTCCGTGGCCAGTTTCACCCGCTGGGCTTCCCCGCCGGAGAGAGTGGTGGCCGCCTGGCCCAGCCGGATGTAGCCCAGGCCCACGTCTTCCAGCACCTGGAGTTTCCGGAGGATCCGCTGCTGGTTGCTGAAGTACTGGCAGGCCTCGCTGACGGTCATGTCCAGGACTTCCGCAATGTTCTTCCCCTTGTACCGGACTTCCAAGGTATCCCGGTTGTACCGGGTGCCTTTGCACACTTCGCAGGGCACGTACACATCGGGCAGGAAGTTCATCTCGATTTTCAGCATCCCGTCCCCGTGGCAGGCTTCACACCGCCCCCCCTTCACGTTGAAGCTGAACCGGCCCGGCTTGTAGCCCCGGAGCTTGGCGTCGTTGGTGGTGCTGAACAGGGTCCGGATCAGGTCGAAGGTGCCGGTGTAGGTGGCCGGGTTGGACCGGGGAGTCCGGCCAATGGGGCTCTGGTCGATGTTGATCACCTTGTCGATATGCTGGATCCCGGTGATCCGTTCGTGGGCCAGAGGCCGTTCCCGGGCCCCCATCAGCTTCTTGGCCAGGGCCTTGTACAGGATATCGTTGATCAGGGTACTTTTGCCGCTGCCGCTGACCCCGGTAACCACTGTCAGCGTTCCCAGGGGAATGGACACATCGATGTTCTTCAGGTTGTTGGCCCGGGCTCCCTTGATGGTCAGCGTCTTCCCGCTGCCCTTCCGGCGCTGGGCCGGCACAGGGATTTTCTTCCGGCCGCTGAGGTACTGGCCGGTGACCGATTCCGGCACCTGGCTGATTTCTTCTGCCGTGCCCTGGGCCACCACATAGCCTCCGTTTTCCCCGGCCCCGGGCCCGATATCGATGATCTGGTCTGCCGCCCGCATGGTGTCTTCGTCATGTTCCACCACAATCAGGGTGTTCCCCATGTCCCGAAGGTTCTTCAGGGTTTCCAGCAGTTTGTCATTGTCCCGCTGGTGGAGGCCGATGCTGGGTTCATCCAGGATGTACAGCACCCCCACCAGTCCGGAGCCGATCTGGGTGGCCAGACGGATCCGCTGGGCTTCTCCCCCGGACAGGGTAGCCGCCGCCCGGTCCAAGGTCAGGTAATCCAGCCCCACATTGTTCAGGAAGCTGAGCCGGGCCCGGATTTCCTTCAGGATCTGTTTGGCGATAAAGGCATCCCGGTCCGAAAGCTGGAGATGGTTGAAGAAATCCAGACATTCCCGTACCGGCAGCTGGCACACCTGCTGGATGTTCTTCCCATCCACAGTGATCCCCAGGACTTCCGGACGGAGCCGGGCCCCGTGGCAGGTGGAACATTCGATGGCGGTCATGAAGGATTCGTAATCCAGCCGCTGGCTTTCGCTCATGGCGTCCTTCAGCCGCCGTTTCAGCACCGGAATGATCCCTTCAAAAGGGGTATTGTGTTCGTTGATTTCCCCCATGAGATTCTGATAGGAGAAGGTGAAGATTTCGTCCGGGATCCCTTCCAACAGCTGCTGCTGGAATTTTTTCGGCAGATCCTTCCAGCAGTTCTGGAGGGAGAAGCCCCGGCTTTTCAATACGGCTGCCAATTGACACAGGAAATAGGACTTCACATTGGAGCTTACTGCCGCAATGGCCCCCTGGTCAAAAGGTTTCGTCTTGTCCGGGATGATCAGATCCGGGTCGAATTCCATGTGCTGGCCCAGGCCCATACAATCCGGGCAGGCCCCGTAGGGGGCATTGAAGGAAAACAGCCGGGGTTCGATTTCCGGCAGGCTGATGCCGCATTCCGCACAGGCGAACTTTTCGCTGTACACATGGGTCTCTCCCCCGATTTCTTCGATGGCCACGGTGCCTTCCCCCAGCTTCAGGGCTGTCTCCAGGGAATCGGTGAGCCGGCTCCCCAGGCTGGGACGGGCCACCAGCCGGTCCACCACTACGGAAATATAATGTTTTTTCTTTTTGTCCAGCTGGATTTCCTCATCCAGGGTATAGATGTGGTCATCCACCTTCACCCGCACATAGCCGGCCCGGCGGACGGTTTCCAGGATGTTTTTGTGTTCCCCTTTCCATCCCCACACCACCGGGGCCAGGATCATGAACTTGGTCCCTTCCGGCAGTTCCAGCACCTTGTCAGCGATCTGCTGGGGGGACTGCCGTTCGATCACCTTCCCGCATTTGGGACAGTGGGGGATCCCGATCCGGGCAAACAGCAGCCGGAGATAGTCGTAGATCTCCGTCACCGTCCCCACGGTGGACCGGGGGTTCCGGCTGGTGGTCTTCTGGTCGATGGAAATGGCCGGGGACAGCCCTCCGATATAGTCCACATCCGGTTTGTCCATCTGTCCCAGGAACTGCCGGGCGTAGGCGGACAGGCTTTCCACATACCGGCGCTGGCCTTCCGCATAGATGGTGTCAAAGGCCAGGGAGGATTTTCCGCTTCCGGACAGTCCGGTGATCACCACCAGCTTGTTCCGGGGAATCCTCAGGGAGATATTTTTCAGGTTGTGCTGCCGCGCACCCTGGATCACAATGACGTCTTCATTCATGAGCTTTTCTTTGCTCTCCTTTCAGCAGGATCAGCTGGTCCCGGTATTCCGCAGCCAGTTCAAAGTCCAGCTGTTTGGCCGCTTCCTTCATTTTCTTTTCCATGGCCCGGATCTGTTTGTCCAGTTCCCGAGGCTTCAGTTTCTTCACGGTTTTGGCCGTATATCCCTTGGCGGCGGTATCGTCCTCTTCCACCTTGGTGAGTTTGATCAGTTCCACCACTTTCTTCTGGATGGTCTTGGGCACGATGCCGTGGGCCTTGTTGAAGGCCTCCTGTTTTTCCCGTCGCCGGGCGGTTTCGCTGATGGCCCGCTCCATGGATCCGGTAATGGTGTCCGCGTACATGATCACCCGGCCGTGGGCATTCCGGGCCGCCCGGCCGATGGTCTGGATCATGGCGGTGTCGCTGCGGAGGAATCCTTCCTTGTCCGCATCCAGGATGGCCACCAGGCTCACTTCCGGCATGTCCAGCCCTTCCCGGAGCAGGTTGATGCCCACCAGCACGTCGAACTTCCCGGCCCGCAGGTCATGGATGATTTCCGCCCGTTCGATGGTGGCAATGTCCGAATGGAGGTACCGGACCCGGACCCCGGCGGTAGTAAGATATTCCGTCAGGTCTTCCGCCATCTTTTTGGTCAGAGTGGTTACCAGCACCCGTTCCTTCTGGCCGGTGACCTTGTGGATTTCCCCCAGCAGGTCGTCGATCTGTCCCTTGATGGGCCGCACTTCGATCTGGGGGTCCAGAAGCCCGGTGGGCCGGATGATCTGTTCCACCACCTGGTCGGTGGTTTCCATTTCGTAAGGCCCGGGAGTGGCAGATACATAGATGATCTGCCCCCGCTGGGCCTGGAATTCGTCAAAGGTGAGAGGCCGGTTGTCAATGGCGGAAGGCAGCCGGAACCCGTACTTCACCAGCTGTTCCTTCCGGGCCCGGTCCCCGGCGTACATGGCCCGGAGCTGGGGCAGGGTCACATGGCTTTCGTCGATTACCGTAAGGAAATCCTTGGGGAAGTAGTTCACCAGGGTAAAAGGCGGTTCCCCGGGCTTCCGTCCCGTAAGGTGCCGGGAATAGTTTTCAATGCCGCTGCAGTACCCCAGCTCCTGCATCATCTCCAGGTCGTAATTGGTCCGCTGTTCCAGCCGCTGGGCTTCCAGGAGCTTGTTTTCCCCCTTCAGCACCTTCAGCCGTTCATTCAGTTCCCGGCGGATGTCTTTCCGGGCCCGTTCCAGGTTTTCATCGCTGGTTACATAATGGCTGGCCGGGAAGATGGCCACATGAGTCCGTTTGTCCACCACCTGGCCGGTGAGCACGTCGATTTCCTCCAGACTGTCCACTTCGTCCCCGAACAGTTCGATCCGGATGGCTTTTTCTCCGTAACTGGCCGGGACCACTTCGATCACATCTCCCCGGACCCGGAACTTGCCCCGCTCCAGAGACAGGTCATTCCGTTCGTAGCGGATCTTCACCAGTTTCTCCAGGATGGCATCCCGTTCCACCGTCTGGCCCACCCGCAGGGACAGGACACTGTCGTAGTAGTCCTTGGGGCCGCCCAGACCGTAGATGCAGGACACCGACGCCACTACGATCACGTCCCGCCGTTCCATCAGGGCGGAAGTGGCCGAGTGCCGCAGCTTGTCGATTTCATCGTTCATGGAAGAATCTTTTTCAATATAGGTATCCGTGGCCGGGATATAGGCTTCCGGCTGGTAGTAATCATAATAGGACACAAAGTATTCCACCGCATTGTTGGGGAAGAATTCCTTGAATTCGCTGCACAGCTGGGCCGCCAGGGTCTTGTTGTGGGCGATCACCAGGGTGGGTTTCTGGACCTTCTGGATCACCTGGGCAATGGTGTAGGTTTTCCCGGTACCGGTGGCCCCCAGCAGCACCTGGGTATGGAGCCCGTCCTCCACCCCTCTGGCCAGGGCCTCTATGGCTTCCGGCTGGTCTCCCGCCGGAGCAAAAGGAGCATGGATTTCAAATGGCATAATGGTTTCTCCTTGTTCTTTCAGTATCTCTATCATTATATCATACGGAAAAAGTACTGACTGGTGAGTCTAAAGTCTTTCTTTTAGCCATACAGATAGTGTATAATAAAATGATTCTGTAAGAAGGAGGAAACCATGCATTTATCGTTCAAATCGGTACTGGCTGGCGCCCTGCTGATGTTTTCCCTGGCACCGGGCGCAGAAGCCTCACCCAAGATTCTGTACGTTCCCCTGGACAACCGGCCTGTGTGTCTGGAATATACCGTGGACACCGCCAAGGCGGCCGGCTATCCCCTGACCACCCCTCCGGAAAAGGACCTGTCCGACCATCGGGGTTCCGGGGACAATGAAGCCCTGTGGAACTGGCTGGAAAAGGAAGCCCCTCATGCAGAAGCAGCGGTACTGGCTACGGACAGCCTGAACTATGGGGGCCTGGTGGCTTCCCGAAAACACCACCATCTGGAAAAATACCTGAAGGAAAAAGTCCAGCGGCTGGAAAAGCTGAAAAAGGACAACCCGGGGCTGAAGATCTATGCCTTCAGCACCATTATGCGGACGCCCCAGCAGAGCATCGGGAAAGTGGAACCTGGGTACTACCAGGAATACGGCCCCAAGATCTTTCGTTATTCCCAGCTCCAGGACAAGGAGGACCAGGACGGATCCCTAAGCTATCCGGAGATCCAGGAACGGCAGACCCTGCTGGCCCAGATTCCCGATTCCGTCATGAAGGACTGGCGGACCCGGCGGCTGATGAATTTCCAGACCAACAAACGGCTGATCCGGCTGTGCCAGAACGGCACCTTCCATTATTTTGCCCTGGGCAAGGATGACGATGCGCCCCTGTCCCAGACCCATATGGAAGCCCGGCACCTGAAATTTGTGGGCGACGGGGTTACGGAAAACCGGTTCCAGATCCTGCCCGGGGTGGACCAGGTGGGGCTTTTGCTGGTGACCCGGGCCATCAATGAGATCCGGGGGGAAAAGCCCAGGGTCTATCCCCTGTTTGCACCCGGAGCCGGCGGCGATACCGTGCCCCTGTATTCCGATGAACGGGCGGAAGATTCTGTCCGGAACCAGATCCTGGCCAGCGGGGCAGTGGAAACCAGCCACCTGAAGAAGGCGGATCTGGTGCTGGCAGTGAACACTCCGGAAGACGGGGTCTGCCTGGATTCCACCGCCAATGACAACGCCCCCTACGCCAGCCGGGCCAACCGGGCCTTCGCTGCAGAACTGGCGGACCTGGAGACCCAGAAGCCCGTGGCTCTGGCGGATATTTCCTATGCCAACGGGGCGGACAACGGGTTCATGCTGGCCATGACCGATGCCAAAGCCCTGCTGGGGCTCACCGCCTATTCCGGCTGGAACACGGCGGACAACAGCATCGGCTATGCTCTGAGCCAGGGGATCCTGGGCAAACGGATCAAACCGGCGGAACGGGAACGGCTGCTGAAGACCCGGCTCCTGGACGACTGGATCTACCAGGCCAATGTCCGGTACCGGATCAGCCTGGGCATCGACCAGCACGATTTCAAGCTGAAGTACGATCTGGGGAAATACTACAACCGGATCCTCAGCGGTACCAACCGGCTGTTCCGCCAGTACGTGGAAGACGAACCCACCCTGAAGGGCACCCATTATACGGTGGAATTCCCCTGGAACCGGATGTTCGAGGTGGATGTGAGAGTGAAGTGAGGCCAGGCTGCAGCCTGGCTGGTCACTAGTCTCCAGTCTCTAGTCTCTAGCCACTGGAAGCCGGCTTGCCGCCGGCTTTGAACAAATTTTAACTATGTATTTACAGGAGGATTTATTTATGGCCAAGAACAGCTCTTTCGACATTGTTTCCCAGATTGACATGCAGGAACTGGACAACGCTTTGAACCAGACCCGGAAAGAAATCGAACAGCGGTATGACTTCCGGGGCTCCAACGCCACCATCGAGCTCTCTGACGGAGACCTGAAACTGGCAGCGGAAGACGAATACAAACTGGGTGCCATCCTGGACATCCTGCGTCAGCGGATGGCCAAACGGGGCCTGTCTCTCCGCAGCCTGGACCCGGGCAAAGTGGAACCTGCCGCCAAAGGCACCGTCCGGCAGACCGTAAAGCTGAAACAGGGCATCGACAAGGAAACCGCCAAAAAGGTCATCGCTGCCATCAAAGCCGCCAAGATCAAGGTGACCACCCAGCAGCAGGACGACCAGATCCGGGTGTCCGGCCCGAAAAAAGACGATCTCCAAGCCGTGATCCAGCTGGTCAAAGGACAGGATTTCGGAATCGATATGCAGTTTATCAATATGAGATAAGAAAAGGGGATGTTGCACGTTCCGTGCAACACCCCCTTAGCTGTAGAGCCGCATAGCGGCTCAAGTCTGGAGTCTGAAGTCTGGAGCCCAATGTTAAATTTGCAAGCAAATTTTTTTGAATGTGTAAAACCTTTGGACGAAATGCCCTATCAGGTTGATTTCGATTCTGGTTTTACAGAATCAAAAGGATCCGCCCAGCCAGGCGGATCCTGTCCTGAGGCTTCCGACTCCAGACTCCCGACTAAGGTGCTGTTGCGCATGCAACAGCACCTTTTTTATTCCTTCCCCCTCTTCCTCCTCTCCATGGGATGGATCAGCTGCCAGCGGAAGCGGACAGCGAAGAACCGGAGGGCGATCACCATGAAGGCGCCCAGCCAGGGGGCCAGGTCCTGGCTTTCGTAATGCCAGCACAGGCACATGACCAGGCTGCCGGCCAGGGAGGCGGTGGCGTACACATCGGTGTTCAGCACACTGGGCACCCGCTGGGCCATCAGATCCCGGAGCACCCCGCCTCCCACCGCTGTCAGGAGCCCCAGCATAATGGGATACACAAAGGTGTGGGGCTTGCCCTGGGACAGGCCGGTGAGGGTCCCGGTCACCGTAAAGGAAGCCAGTCCCACCGTATCCGCCGCAATATAGAAAAAAGTCACGATCTGCCGTTTCCGTCCCGCGATCCGGTAGGAGGCAAAGAGCCAGGACATGGCCAGAGCCGTAAGCACCGCCAGCAGCAGGTTTCCCGGGTTCTCCAGAGCCATGGGAGGGGTATAGCCTGCCAGCACATCCCGGATCATCCCGCCTCCCACGGCGGTAAGCACCGCCAGCACCGTGATTCCGAACACATCCATGTTCTTCACCATGCCCACAATGGCACCGGAAGCCGCAAAAGAAACAGTCCCGGCGATTTCAAACAGATTCCACAGCTGCAGCATACATCCTCCCTTTATCCCAACACTCTCAGCAGTTCTTCTCCGCTGGTCTCTCCAGCCAGTACCTTGTCCCGGCCGTCTTCCCGGAGGGAACGGAAGCCCCCTTTCCGGGCCTCCTGTTCCAGCCGTTCTTCACTCCATCCTTCCAGGATCCCCCGGCGCAGCCCGCCGTCCATCACCAGCACCTCCTGGAGAGGCAGCCGGCCGGCATAGCCCGTATGGCGGCAGTGGGGGCATCCCTGGGCCCGGTACAGGGTCCGTGGCTCTTCCAGCCCCAGATACTTCCATTCCCAGTCCCTTTCCGTTACAGTATACGCCTTTTTGCACTCCCTGCACAGTCTCCGGACCAACAGCTGTCCGGCCACGCCCTGGAGAGCAGAAGCCACCAGATAGGGCTCCACTCCCATGTCCAGGATCCGGTTCACCGCCCCTGCCGCCCGGTTGGTGTGTAGGGTACTCAGCACCCGGTGTCCGGTAAGAGCCGCCTGGATGGCCATGGCCGCCGTTTCTCCGTCCCGGATCTCCCCGATCAGGATGCAGTCCGGGTCCTGGCGGAGGATGCTCCGGAGGCACCGGGCAAAAGTCAGCCCGATTTTAGGCCGCACTGCCACCTGCCGGATCCCCGGAAGCTGATATTCCACCGGGTCCTCTACGGTAATGATGTTCTGGTGCTCCCGGTCCAGGGCCGCCAGAGCCCCATACAGGGTGGTGGATTTGCCGCTGCCTGTGGGCCCGGTGACCAGGAACAGTCCGTGGGGCTGCCGGAGACACTGGGACAGCCGCTGCCGGTTGGCATCACTGAACCCCAGCCGGGACAGATCCAGGGGCAGAGCCTCCTGGTCCAGCAGCCGGAGCACCAGGTTTTCTCCGAACAGGGTGGGCAGGGAGGACACCCTCACGTCCACCGGCCGGTCCCGCCACCGGATCTGGAACCGTCCGTCCTGGGGCAGCCGTTTTTCTCCAATGTCCAGCCCGGACAGGATTTTGAACCGGGAAAGCAGCGGATCCTGGAGGTTCCGTTCCACCTGGCAAAGGGGCTGGAGCACTCCGTCCACCCGGCAGCGGATCGTCATCCGGTCTTTTTCCGGTTCCAGATGGATGTCGCTGGCTCCCCGTTCCAGGGCCTTTTCCAGCACCTGCCGGGCCAGACGGACAGCCGGCGATGCCGTATCCTCTCTTCCTCCTTCCAGAGGATTGTTCCACCGGTTTCCACCGGAAACACTGCCATAGGGATGCCCAAACATGGCTCTTCTCCTTTCTGACTGACCGTTCACTATCTCTTTTCCTCCGTTCATGACCCGGGGGGTAGGAAAATTTCCTGAAATTTCCTATAATGGAACCTGAATCCATTTTATGAAGGAGGTTCCCATGTTTTCCTTACCGTTTTCTTTTTCTTCGCTCCCCGCTCTGCCCTCCCGGCTGGGACTGGGCCTGATGCTGGCAGCCGCCGGCACCGGTTCCGCCCTGTATCTGTTCCCTTCTCCCTCTCTGCCGGATCTTCCGCCCCTGCCTGCTCTTTCAGAAGAAGAAACGGCGGAACCGTTGAAAAAGCCGGTCCGTCCCAAGCCTCTGCCCCGGCGGGACCCCTTTCGGCCTCTGGATCATCCGGTCGGGACCCTTGCCTCCGGGAAAAAAGTTCCAGCCGTCCCGGTCCCCTCCGGAATCCCGGCGGCTCCGGCTGCTTCCCAGCCGGCCCCTTCCCTCCAGGTCTGCCGTCTCCTGGGGATCCTGGAAATGAACGGCACCCGGAAAGCTCTGGCGGCCCTGCCGGAAGGACACCGTCTCCTGGGCAAAGGAGATGAACTTCCTGGCCTGGGTTCCATCACCCAGGTCCTGCCCTCTGCCCTGGAATGCGGGGCCCGTCAGATCCGGATCGGGGAGGTATGGCCATGAAAAGACTTTCTGTCATTTGTTTCTGTATTTTCTGCTTTTTTACACCAGTCAAATGGGTTCTGGCCGCTTCTCTGGAAGATCCCATTTCCCTTTCCGTGGAAAATGCCCCCACCGGTGCCGTGCTCCAGAGCATTGCCCAGCTGTCCGGCCGGAGCCTGATCCTGGACGAGCCGGCCTCCGGCACCCTGTCCCTGGAACTCCATGAGATGCCCTTGTCCCAGGCGCTGGAAGCCGTCACCCGCAGCCAGGGGCTCTGCTGGAACCTGGAAGGAGATACCCTGTGGGTGGCCCGGCCGGAACGGATGGACGCCCTGGACGGCCGTCTGTCGGTGCATCCGCTGGAATACATCTCCGCCCGGGAAACCGCCGAATCCCTGAAGCCCCTGTTTTCCGCTCCCCTAGCCTGGTCCAAAGGAGCCAACGCCATTTTGTTCCACGGATCCCCGGGAGAGGAAAACCGGCTGAAGGAGGCCCTGAAGGCCCTGGACCGGCCCACCCGGCAAATCACCCTGGAAGCCCGGATCCTGTCCCTGGGGGAAACCGCCTCCCGGGAACTGGGGCTCCAGTGGGACTGGAGTCCTCTGCCGGCCGGCAAAGACCAGGGAGAAGAAAACATGGCCGGCCGGATCCACCTGGGCCACGGGTACGGAGCCAATTTCCAGGCCCGGCTCAGTGCCCTGTGCCAGGAAGGAAAAGCCAAGGTGCTGGCCACCCCCCGGATCATCACCCTGCCCGGCCGGGAAGCCAGTATCTTCATCGGGGACCATATCCCGGTGGTGACGGAAAAGGTCACCAACAGCACCACCACCAGCACTACGGAATATGTGGATGCGGGGATCCGGCTTTCCTACACTCCATACCTGAGCCAGGACGGACTGATCACCGCCAAAGTCCACACGGAAGTGAGCACTCCCACCCTGATCGCGGAACTGAAGAACTACCGGATCACCAGCCGGACGGCGGATACCCATGTACGGCTCCGGGAAAAGGAAACCCTGGTGATCGGCGGTCTGATCAGCGAACAGGAACAGCACCGGCTGGAGGCCATTCCCCTGCTGTCCAAACTGCCCCTTCTGGGAGAACTGTTCAAGTTCCGGAGCCAGAGCCGGAACCGGACGGAGGTATGCATGATCCTGACCCCCTATCTCAGCGATCCCGATGTGCTGCCTCCGGAAGGATCCCTCCCTGCCGGACCCGTTCCAGGAACTGGTGGAGGATCCGGCCGGTAATGCCCCAGATGATCCGCTTCTTCCAAGGATAGAAGAACACTTCATAGCCGCCCCGGATGTTCCAGCCGTCCTGGAAGCCATAGGCCCACTGAGATGGAAATCCCGGTTCCTGCCGGCTGGCCAGGGACAATTTCCCCACCACCGGATGGATGGCCAACAGGTCCTTCAACGGGACTGAAAACACTTCCCCCACTTCCTGCTTGTCCAGCTGGAGAGAGACCTGGCTGGGCAGGATCCCGGCAAAGGGATAGATCATGGGACCGGAATAGCCGTAGAAATAGTCCAAAGGCCCCAGTACCTGGATTTTGTCTTCCGGGATGCCCAGTTCTTCCCGGGTCTCCCGGAGGGCAGTGGCGCAGAAGCTGGGATCCGAGTCCTCCCGATGGCCTCCGGGAAAGCAGATGTCTCCCGGCTGCCAGCTCATGTTGGCAGCCCGGACCTCAAAAAGGATTTCCCACCCATGTTTGGTCCAGCGCAAAGGCAGCAGCACGGCGCTTTCCCAAAGCCGGAGGGTTTTATCCACCCGCTGCCGCTGGTCCGGCCAAAGCCCGGCCAGTTTCTGCCGCTGTTCCATTTCCTGACTCATACCCGTTTCTCCCTTCGTTTTTGTATCGAACATAACAGAATTGTACAATATTTTTAGGAAATGGTAAAGGGGCTGTTGTTTTCGCAACAGCCCCTTTCTTTTATTCCAAATGCTCCATGATCCGGTTGATCAGTTCTTTTCTTGTGGTATGACTGGTAGAACTGTAGGTCATGATCTGCTCGTCCCCCAGGCCGAAGGTCTTCTGGTACAGGGCCTTCTGGCTGGCCACGGCGCCCTTGCTCAGCTTGTCGCTTTTGGTCAGGATCACCATAATAGGCAGTCCCAGACTCAGCAGCCACTGGTAGCAGTCGATGTCGCTTTCCATGGGCGCATGGCGGATGTCCATAAGCACACAGACCAGCTTCAGGTACTGGGAATTCTCCATGTACTTGCAGATAAAGGCGGACCACTGCTCCTTGTTCCCTTTGCTGGTCCGGGCAAATCCATACCCCGGCAGATCTACTGCATAGTAGGTGTGCCGGTCCACTTTTTCCTCCTGCTGGCGCTTGGCCTGGAAGGAATAGAAGTTGATGGTCTGGGTCTTGCCGGGAGAGCTGCTGACCCTGGCCAGGCCCTTCCGCCGGGCCAGGGAATTCAGCAGGGAAGATTTTCCCACATTGCTCCGTCCGATGAACGCCACCTCGTCAATGGTATCCTGGGGATACTGGGTGGCCTTTACCGCCGAAGCCACATAGGAAGCACCGATGATGTCCCACTCTTTTCCTGCCATGTTATGCCTCCAGGGCCAGTTTGGTCACCTGGTCCATACTGTCCACAGGGATAAAGGTCATGTCATTCCGGACTTTTTCCGGGATTTCCTCCAGATCCTGCTGGTTCTGCCGGGGAATCAGCACCGTCTTCACCCGATACCGGTGAGCTGCCAGGACCTTTTCCTTCAGGCCGCCGATGGGCAGCACATGGCCGGTGATGGTGATTTCCCCGGTCATGGCCAGGTCCGCCTTCACCTTCCGTTTGGTCAGGGCACTTTCCATGGCCGTGGCCATGGTAATCCCCGCAGAAGGACCATCTTTGGGAATGGCCCCTTCCGGCACATGGATGTGGATATCCACTTTCTCATTGAAATCCGGATCCAGCCCCAGTTCCTTGGCCCGGGAACGGATGTAGGTAAAGGCCGCCTGGGCGCTTTCCTTCATCACATCTCCCAATTGCCCGGTGAGGACCAGTTTGCCCTTGCCTTCGCAGACCACCACTTCGATCTTCAGCAGTTCGCCGCCTACACTGGTCCAGGCCAGACCGGTGCAGACCCCTACTTCGGACCGGGCCCGCATATCGCTTTCCAGGAAAATGGCTGGTCCCAGGTAGTCCTTCAGATGGGCGGGCGTGACGCTGACCCTGGACAGGCCGTCTTCCACGATTTTCCGGGCTGCCTTCCGGCAGACAGTGGCAATCTTCCGTTCCAGGTTCCGGACCCCGGCTTCCCGGGTGTAGTCCCGGATGATGTGCTGGATGGAAGCAGCCCCCAGGCTCAGCTGTTTGCCGGTCAGGCCGTTGGCCTTCCGTTCCTTGGGCAGCAGGTGGAGCTGGGCGATCTTCAGCTTTTCCTCATCGGTGTAGCTGGACAGCTCGATGACTTCCAAACGGTCCAAAAGTGCCGGCGGGATGGTTTCCACCGTATTGGCGGTCACGATCCAGAACACATTGCTCATGTCATAGGGGAATTCGATGTAATGGTCGCTGAAATGGCTGTTCTGTTCCGGATCCAGCACTTCCAGCAGGGCGGAAGCCGGGTCACCCCGGAAATCTGCCCCCATTTTATCCACTTCGTCCAACAGGAACACCGGGTTGTCGGTGCCGCAGTCGATCATCCCGTTGATGAGCCGGCCGGGCATGGCCCCGATATAGGTCCGCCGGTGGCCCCGGATTTCCGCTTCATCCCGGATGCCCCCCAGGCTGATCCGGGTGAACTTCCGGTTCACAGCCCGGGCAATGCTCTGGGCCAGACTGGTCTTCCCAACACCAGGAGGCCCAACCAGACAGATGATGGGTCCCCGGTTGCTGTGGGTCAAAGCCCGCACTGCCAGGTAATCCAGGATCCGTTCCTTCACCTTTTTCAGGCCGTAGTGGTCCTTGTCCAGCACCGCAGCCGCCTTCTTCAGGTCGTAGTTGTCCTGGGTCATCTTCCCCCAGGGCAGGCTCAGCACCGTGTCCAGATAGTTCCGGATCACTGCGCTTTCCGCCATCATGGGAGGCATCTTGTACAGCCGGTCCAGCTCCTTGTCCAGCTTTTCCTTCACATCGTCAGGAAGCTTCACCTGCTGCATCTTTTCCTGGTATTCCTTGACTTCGGAGCCTTTTTCGCCTCCTTCGTCCAGTTCTTTATTGATGGCCTTCAGCTGTTCCCGCAGGTAGTATTCCCGCTGGTTCTGCTCGATCTGCTTCCGGACCTGCTGGGAAATGTCCTTTTCCAGGTTGACGATTTCCAGTTCCTTGCACAGATACCCATAGAGCAGGTGCAGCCGTTCCTTCACATCCACCGCTTCCAGGAGTTTTTCCTTTTCCTCCACATCGATGGTCAGGTACCCGGCGATCATATCGGCGATTTTCCCGGGATCCGGCTGATCCTTAAAGGTGAGCAGCACTTCCGTGTTCACTTTCTTGCTGGCCAGCACCCACTGTTCGAAGGTTTCCACCAGCATCCGCTTCAGGGCTTCCACTTCGTTGGAGTGGTCATTGATGTCTTCCCGTTCCGCCACATAGGCTTCCAGGTTCATCCCTACCGCGTCCACCACGGAGATCACTTCCACCCGGGTAAGGCCTTCCACCAGGATCCGCATGGCCCCGTTGGGCAGCTTCAGCAGCTGTTTGATTTCCGCGATTACCCCAAAATTGTACAGGCTCTTGGCAGTAGGATCATTTTCTTCCGCAGACCGCTGGGTCACCAGCAGGATTCGCTTTCCCATATTCATGGCGCTTTCCACCGCCCGGATGGAACGGTCCCGTCCCACATCCAGATTGATGATCATCCCGGGGAACACCAGGATCCCCCGGAGCGGCAGCAGCGGCAGTCTCATAGTATTGGCATCCAACATCTTGTTTCACCGTCCTTTTGTTGAATAGAGAAAAAGGGAAAAGGGATGCCGGCACCCCTTTTCCTTTTCTCTAGGCATTCTTTCTTATATCGTTATCTTCCTGCTTCAGCAGCAGCTTGGGTTCCTTGTGCTTGGTCACCACATCTGCTGTCACGATGCATTTTTCCACATTGTCCCGGCTGGGCACCTCGTACATCACGTTCTTCATGATGCCTTCGATGATAGCCCGCAGCCCCCGGGCCCCTGCATTCCGGGCCAGGGCTTCGTGAGCGATGGCCTTCAGGGCTCCCTCGTCGAAATCCAGCTCCACATGGTCCATGGCCAGCAGGTGTTCATACTGCTTGGTCAGGGCGTTCTTGGGTTCCGTCAGGATCTTGATCAGAGCCTTTTCGTCCAGGTTGTCCAGAGTCACCACCACCGGCAGCCGTCCCACGAACTCGGGGATCAGGCCGTACTTCACGAAATCCTCCGGCAGTACGTGACGGAAGGGGTTTTCGCTTTTCTTTTCTGCCTGGGTGGGGATGTCCGCCCCAAAGCCCATGCTCTTTTTTCCGGTCCGGGCGTTGATCACGTTCTCCAAACCGGCAAAAGCACCGCCGCAGATAAAGAGGATATTGGTGGTATCGATCTGGATCAGTTCCTGATGAGGATGCTTCCGTCCTCCCTGGGGAGGAACATTGGCCACCGTACCTTCCAGGATCTTCAGTAGAGCCTGCTGAACCCCTTCCCCGGACACATCCCGGGTAATGGAAGGATTCTCGGACTTCCGGGAAATCTTGTCGATTTCGTCGATATAGATAATGCCCCGTTCAGCCCGGGCAATATCATAGTCTGCATTCTGGATCAGCCGGAGCAGGATGTTTTCCACATCTTCCCCCACATAGCCCGCTTCTGTCAGGCTGGTGGCATCCGCAATGGCAAAGGGAACCTTGAGGATTTTGGCCAGGGTCTGGGCCAGCAGGGTCTTGCCGCTGCCCGTAGGCCCCAGCATCAGGATGTTGGACTTCTGAAGTTCCACATCCTGGTGGTGTCCCTGTTCATAGTTGATCCGTTTGTAGTGGTTGTATACCGCCACAGCCAGGGTCTTCTTGGCCTCTTCCTGACCAATTACATACTGGTCCAGGATGGCCTTGATTTCCTTGGGCTTGGGCAGATCCGTAATGGTTTCTTCCGCCGGAGCTTTCAAATCCTTCTCCAGCATCTCATTGCACAGGGCAATGCACTCATCACAGATAAACACATTGTGGCCGGCGATCAGTTTCTTTACCTGGCTCTGCTTTTTCCCGCAGAAGGAGCAGGTATAGTCCGGACCCTCCAGGCCGTTGTTCTTGTCATCGTAACCCATCTGAAACCCTCCTTACAGCCAGGGCAAGATGGACACTTACCCCTTATTTCTGGGTCTTGATCTGATGGACCACCTGGTCGATCAGACCGTACTTCGCGGCTTCCTCAGCAGTCATGAAATGATCCCGTTCCGTATCCAGACGGATCTGTTCCGGGGTCTGACCGGTGTGGCTGGCCAAAATCTGGTTCATCTCTTCCCGGATCCGCAGGATTTCACGGGCATGGATCTCAATGTCCGTAGCCTGCCCCTGGGCCCCTCCCAGAGGCTGATGGATCATCACTCTGGAATGAGGCAGGGCATAGCGTTTTCCTTTGGCGCCGGCTGCCAGCAGTACGGAAGCCATGGAAGCCGCCATTCCCACACAGATGGTGGAAACATCCGGCCGGATGTACTGCATGGTGTCATAAATCGCCAGCCCGGCACTGACACTGCCGCCCGGGCTGTTGATGTAGAGATGGACATCTTTGTCCGGATCTTCGGACTCCAGGAACAGCAGTTGGGCAATGATCAGGTTGGCCATGTGATCTTCGATTTCCCCGGTGACGAAGATGATCCGATCCTTCAGCAGCCGGGAATAGATGTCATAGCTCCGTTCGCCTTTACTGGTCTGTTCCACCACAATAGGCACATAGCTCATGCCGTCCACCTCCTGGGATTTTATTTTTCTTCAGCAGCTTCTGCGGCCTTGGGAGCGTTTTTGGCGCTGTCAATGACCAGACGGGCAGCTTTCCGGCGGGCAATGTTGCTTACCAGCACAGCCAGGGAACCGTTTTCTTTCACGATTTTTTCCACCTGTTTCAGGGTAGCACCGTGCATGGCACCCAGCTGTTCCATTTCGCTGCGGATTTCGTCTTCGCTGACTTTAATGCCTTCCTTCAGGGCAATGGCATCCAGGACCAGGTCGGTCTTGATGTTTTCCAGAGCCACCGGTTTCTGTTCATCCCGGTAGGTCTTCACATCCTTGCCCAGGTACTGCAGGTACAGAGGCAGGCTCATTTTGTGGGCTTCCAGGTTCATGGCCAGTTCGTCCATCATCTGGTTGGCACGCTGGGTCACCATCACATCAGGCACTTCGAATTTGGCGTTTTCCACGGCCTTTTTGATCAGGTTGGCTTCGTAGTCGGACTGAGCCCGCTGAGCTTCAGCCTTCTTCAGACGGTCCATGGTCTTTTCCCGGAATTCAGCAACGGTTTTGCTGTCGCTGTTGGCGGCGATCAGTTCATCATTGACTTCGGGAACTTCCTTCACTTTTACATCCTGGACAGTGACTTTGAACACAGCCTTCTTGCCGGCCAGTTCCTTGGAGAAGTAGTCTTCCGGGAAGGTTGCGTTCACATCCGTGGATTCACCCTTTTTCAGGCCCACCAGCTGATCTTCAAAGCCGGGGATGAAGCTGTTGCTGCCCACTTCCAGAGGATAGCCCTTGCCTTCGCCGCCTTCGAAAGCTTCGCCGTCAATGGTGCCGGCAAAGTCGATGATGGCCAGGTCGCCTTTTTCCAGAGCCTTGCCTTCCGGAGCTTCCACCATCTTGGAAGCCCGTTTCTGCAGGTTTTCCACTTCCTTGTCCACGTCAGCGTCGGTGATTTCCTTTTCGTCCTTCACCACATCCAGGTCTTTGTACTGGCCCAGTTCCGGTTCCGGACGCAGGGTGACCACCAGGGTCATTTCCATGGGCTGACCTTCTTCGAACTTGGAATCTTTGATTTCAGGATCAGAAACGGGAACCCACTGGTTTTCTTTCAGGGTTTCTCTATATTCACTGTTGGCAGCGATTTCGAAAGCTTCTTCTTTGATGGCGTCTTTGCCTACGTGCATTTCCAGCACACGACGGGGAGCTTTGCCCTTACGGAAGCCAGGGATCGTTACCTGTTTGTTGATCTTGGCAACTGCTTTTTCAAAAGCCTTGGCTACGTCTTCAACCGGCAAAGTGACTTTCAGAGTTGCTTCATTACCTTTTCTTTCTACGGAAACGCTCATTTAAAAAAATCCTCCTCACATGCTGTCAGCCATTTTTATTTGTCTCATGCTTAACAGTCTGTCGTAATTGCTTAAAAAACCGCTCATATAGCATAGCACAAAAGGTGGAAATAAGCAACCAAAAGTCAGACAGACAGGAAAAAGGCAAAAGAAAAACTCCCCCTGTGAGGAGGCAGGGAGAGTTTGGTTGTCCGGAATTATTTCCAGTAATCCAGCTCGGATTCGTCCAGACCGATATTGGATGCCTTGAATACCGGGTTTTCCACTCCGGCATCCAGCTGTTTGCCGTAATCGTCCATCACTGCAATGGCCGTGCCGTTCAGGGCCAGGATGGAAGGGATGTTGATCAGGCACATGAAGGCCATGCAAATATCAGCCACAGCCCAGGCGTTGTCCATGGACATGCCGGCGCCCACAAAGATCACCAGCACCGCCAGCAGCCGGAAGCCCTTCATGAAGCCGGCACTGGGAGTCTTTTTCCCGTTCAGGTAGGCCAGGCAGTTGTCCACATAGAACAGGTTCCCGATCAGGGTGGTAAAGGCAAAGAGCACCATGGCCACGGTGATCATAATGGGACCGAAAGCCCCGAAGTCTGTCTGGGTGGCAGCCTGTACATAGGGAGCCCCGGCCATGGCCTTGGTGGGTACCACCCCGGAGAATATGCACATGAGGGCGGTAGCCGTGCAGAGCACCGTATCGATGAACACGGACAGCATCTGCACCAGACCCTGCTGGGCCGGATGGGCCACATCAGCCGCAGCGGCGGCGTTGGGGGCGGACCCTACACCGGCTTCGTTGGAATACAGGCCCCGTTTGATGCCATACATCATGCAGGAACCGCTGATACCCCCCAGGATCTTCTGGAAGTCAAAGGCATCGGCGAACACGGCGGACAGCACGGAGGGAATCATCCCGATGTGCATCACAATGATCACCAGGGCCAGGATTACATACAGAACCCCCATAAAGGGCACCAGCACTTCCGTCACCCGCATGATCCGTTTGCCGCCGCCCATGAGACAGTAGCCCACCAGCACAGCCAGGATGGCCCCGATGACCCAGGAGGTGACCCCTTTTTCATAGAATCCGTACACGCTGAAGGTGGACTGGAGGTTGTAGGAAGCCAGGGCATTGAACCCGCCGGCATAGGTGATGATCAGGAAGAAGGCAAAGGCCCCTGCCAGCAGTTTGTTGTGGAGAGCGATTTCAATGTAGTAGGCCGGTCCGCCGTAGCTGTCCCCGTTGGCATCCCGGCGTTTGTACACCTGGGCCAGAGTACTTTCGATGAAGGCCGTGGCACCGCCGATGATGGCAATGGCCCACATCCAGAACACGGAACCGAAGCCACCCAGGCACAGGGCGGTGGAGATCCCGATGATGTTCCCGGTACCCACCCGGGAAGCGGTGGAAACCATCAGAGCCTGGAACGAAGATACGGACCCTTCCTTGCTGGGCTTCTGCATGACCACTCGGATGCATTCCCGGAACCAGCGGAACTGGATCAGTCGGGTCCGAACCGTAAAGAACAGGCCGGCTGCCAGCAGCACGATGACCAGGATGGGATAATACAGTACGTCGTCCATGGTGGTAAGTATTTGTGACATTGACATTTGTCCTCCCTTTCAGGGCTTTTTCCTGTTCCTCTGCAGAAAAAAGCGTAATATGATACTTTACATTATACACTATGGACAAGAAATTGACACGTTTCCGTAAAAATAATGTACGAAAATGGGGTGCGAAAGAATTCACACCCCATTTTTACAACATTTTCAATTCATACACATCCGGCCGCCGGTTGTCCAGGGTAAAGGTGCTCTGGCGGACTTTGGTCACGTAATCCAGGTCGATTTCGGCGGTGATGACCCCCGGCTTGTCCGACGCCCTGGCAATTACCGTGCCCCAGGGATCCACGATCAGAGAATTCCCGTAGGCGGTGAACCGGGGCTTCTTCCCCATCTGGTTGGGAGCGATTACGTAACATTCATTCTCGATGGCCCGGGCCCGGACCAGCACTTCCCAGTGGTCCTTCCCGGTGTTCACGGTGAAATTGGCAGGGACAGCGAAAATCTTCGCCCCTTCCAGGGCCATGATCCGGAACATCTCTCCGAACCGGACATCGTAGCAGATGGCCAGGCCCAGTTTCCCCCATTCCGTATCCCCCAGGGCAAGGGTCTTCCCCGGGCACACCCGGTCGCTTTCCCGGCTGGTTACCCCGTTGGGCAACACCACGTCAAAGGGATGGAGCTTGGCATATTTGGCGGCCAGGGTTCCGTCCGGGCGCACCAGGAAGGTGGTGTTGAAGGGACGGGCCGGGTCTTCCGGATTGCTTTCATAAATGCTCCCGGCTTCCAGCCAGATTCCCAGTTCCCGGGCCAGTTCCGCCATCTTCCGGAAGGTGGGACCTCCAGGGATGGTTTCTGCTTCTCCGGCCATATCCCGGCCGATGTAGTTCATGGATTCCGGCAGCACCACCAGACTGGCTCCCCTGGCGGCCGCCTCCCGGATATAGCCTTCGGCCGCAGCCAGATTGGCATTTTTATCATCCTGGGAGTCCATCTGGACAGCAGCAGCAATGAATTTGGTCATAGCAGTCTCCTTTCAGCGGGGCAACAGACCTGCACCGCCACAGTATCACTGTAAATTGGCGGGGCAGCCAGCCTTGTGCCCCCACAGTATCGCTGTAAATTGGCGGGGCAGCCAGCCTTGTGCCCCTACAGTATCGCTGTAAATTGGCAGGCAGCCAGCCTTGTGCCCCCCTTGTATATCCGCCCTTTTTAAGGGCGGGGGACCAGCCTCAAGGCTGGTGGTGGGTTCTTCCCTCTTCACTCAACATGATAATACTCCCGGTACCACTGGGCGAACTTCCCCAGCCCTTCGGCAATGGTGGTGCTGGGCCGGAATCCGAAGTCCCGTTCCAGTTCGCTTACGTCCGCATAGGTCTGGTACACGTCCCCGGGCTGCATGGGCAGGTATTCCTTCTCCGCCGTTTTTCCCAGGGCCTTTTCCAGGGTCTCGATGAAAGTCATGAGCTTTTCCGGGTGGTTGTTCCCGATGTTGTAGATCTTGTACCGGTCCCCCTCCTCATTGGCCTTGGGCGGATTGCACAGCATGTTCTGGATGCCGGTGACAATATCGTCCACATAGGTGAAGTCCCGGTACATGTCCCCCTGGTTAAAGATGGTGATGGGTTCCCCCTTCATGATCTTGTTGGTGAATTTGAAATACGCCATGTCCGGCCGGCCGAAAGGCCCGTACACCGTAAAGAACCGGAGACCGGTGGCCGGGATCCCGTACAGATGGCAGTAGGTATAGGCCATCAGTTCGTCAGATTTCTTGGTGGCCGCATAGAGGCTGATGGGATGATCCACATTATCCGTGGTGGCAAAGGGGGTCTTCTTCTGGTTCCCGTATACGGAGGAACTGGAAGCGAACAGCAGATGTTCCGGCTGGAAATGCCGGCAGGCTTCCAGAATGTTGAAGAACCCCACAATGTTGGAATCGATGTATTCCCGGGGATGGTCGATGCTGTAGCGGACCCCGGCCTGGGCCGCCAGGTTCACCACAATGTCCGGCCGGAAATCCCCAAAGATCCGGTCCACCGTTTCCTTGTCCGCCAGGTCTCCCTGGGTGAAGGAAAAGGCCGGGTACAGTTCCAGCCGGGCCAGCCGGTCCTTCTTCAGCTGCACATCGTAATAGGCGTTCATGTTGTCCATTCCGGCCACCCGGGCCCCCAGGGACAGCAGCCGTCTGGCCAGGTGATAGCCGATGAAGCCGGCGGCTCCGGTGATCAGGATTTTCTTGTTGGCGTCAAAAGGTTCCATAACTGCTCCTTAGTCCCGGTCAAACAGGTCCCGGGTATAGACTTTGTCTTTCACATCCGCCAGATCCTCTGACCAGCGGTTGGCCACGATCAGGTCACATTCCTTTTTGAACTGGTCCAGGTCCCGGCACACCGGGGACCGGAAAAAGTCCTTTTCTTTCAGGGTGGGTTCATAGACCACCACCGGGATCCCCTTGGCCTTGATCCGTTTCATCACACCCTGGATGGCGGAAGAACGGAAATTGTCCGAAGCGCTTTTCATGGTCAGCCGGTAGATTCCCACCGTTTTGGGATTCCGGGCCAGGATTTCGTCAGCAATGTGGTCCTTCCGGGTCCGGTTGGCCGCCACAATGGCGGAAATCAGGTTCTGGGGCACATCCTGGTAGTTGGCCAGGAGCTGTTTGGTATCCTTGGGCAGGCAGTAGCCCCCGTACCCAAAGGAAGGATTGTTGTAGAAGTCCCCGATCCGGGGATCCAGGCAGACCCCTTTGATGATCTGGGCCGTGGACAGCCCCCGGATTTCCGCATAGGAATCCAGTTCATTGAAGTAGGCCACCCGGAGAGCCAGATATGTGTTGGCAAACAGCTTGATGGCTTCCGCTTCCGTAGAACCCGTGAACAGCTGGGGGATGTCCTTTTTTTCCGCCCCTTCTGCCAGGAGAGCCGCAAACTGCCGGCCCCGGGGAGAACCCTCCCCCACTACGATCCGGGAGGGATGGAGATTGTCGTACAGGGCCTTCCCTTCCCGGAGGAATTCCGGAGAGAAGATGATGTTGTCCGTATGGTACTGTTTCCGGATTTCTTCCGTATAGCCCACCGGCACCGTGGATTTGATCACCATCACCGCTTCCGGGTTGATGGCCAGCACTTCTTCAATGACCTTTTCCACGGAAGAAGTATCGAAGAAGTTTTTCTGGGGATCGTAGTTGGTGGGGGTGGAGATAATGGATATAGGAAGCTCCTTCGAAGGCGTCCTGGGGATCCAGGGTGGCCCGGAACCGGATATCCTTCCGTTTCAGGAAGCGGGAAATATCCGCATCCACCAGAGGGGACCGGCCTTCGTTGAGCATCTGTACTTTTTCCGGCACAATGTCCAGCGCCACCACTTCCTGGTGCTGGGCCAGCAGGAGCCCGTTGGAAAGGCCCACATAGCCGGTGCCTGCAATAGCGATTTTCATAAAAACGGCTCCTTTCCTGCAATAAGAATATTATACCATAAAAAAAAGGGGGTGCCGCACATTGCGTGCGGCACCCCGTCAACGGTCAACTGTCAACGGTCAGCAGCCATTGGAAAGGGACGGATAGTGACTCTGGAGCTCAGGCTGCGTGTCACGGGGGCAATGGGCGTTAGCCCGAGCGTATATCCGCCCTTTACAAGGGCGGGGGTATCCATGCGCAGCATGGGTGGTGGGTTAGCAGCCCATAGGGCTGCGTTTCCCTTCAGAAGGAACCCACAGCTGTGGGTTCCTTCCACCGGCCGTTGACCGCTGACAGATTTTATCTTTCCAGCACCTCCGGATGCCGGACCAGATAACCGGTGAGGTCCATCCAGGCTTCCCTTTCTTCCGTGTAAGGTTTGGGGCCTTCCTGGAGGTCTTCGGGACCATACTGGGGCCCCAGGGGCTGATAGAAGTCCTGGCTGTAGCTGCCGTAGGCGTCTTTCCGCAGCCAGTGGTAAGGCGATACCACATGATCGATGGGTTCCAGCAGAGAAGGATACAGGGAATAATAGGTGAACCCCTTGGGGGCGATCAGTTCGAAAATGGTGGGGGCAATGTTCATGTGGCTCCCGATGGTATTCCCGGCCAGGCTGTGGGGATTCAGCTCCCGGTGGTTCACCAGCAGCACCGGGCTGTGCCGTTCCCGCAGGTTGCAGTCCCGTCCCATCAGAGAAGTTTTCCCCAGCACCGGGCTCATATCGATGGAATGGTCCCCGGTAAGGATGAACAGACAGTCCGGATAGGCTTTCCGCATGGTCCGGATGAATTTCCCCAGAGCCTGGTCCGAGAACCAGAAGGTCCCCAGGTTTTTCTGGATTTCCTTGTTCCGCCGGATGTCCCGGGGCGCCTCAGGCATCACCTTTTCCGGGTCATACCCGTACTCCTTCAGGGGAATCTTGAAGGGCCCGTGGTAGCTGGTGGTGTACAGGAAATGGAACTGGTAGGGCCCGTTGGCCTCTTCCTGCTGGAGGATCAGTTCCGCCGCCTTTTCCAGGAACACATTGTCATAGACCCCCACCCAGGTCTTGGGAGCGTCTTTACCACAGAAATCCGTGGCGGTCATCACCTGGTCGAAGCCGCAGGCGGGAGCAAACTGGTTGAAGTTCCCATAGGTTACATTCCCACCGTACCAGTAAGTGGAATGGTAACCCAGTTTTTTCAGCTGCCGGGGCAGGGCCGTGGGCAGGTTGTTGCGCCAAAAGCTTTCTTTTTCGTTCAGTTCCAGCCCTGCATCGAATATCCCGCTCATCAGGCTTACAATGGAAGGCCGGGAGATGATGCCGGCGGAAAGCGCACTGGTCAGGGACGCCGTATGAGGATCCTCAATCAGCTGCCGGCCCCCTTCCACCAGGTTCAGACAGGCGAACTGGGGATCAAAGAACTGCTGGAGATAGGTTTCTCCCACAAAAAGGAAAATATGGGTGGGTTTGGTAATCCGGGCCCCTTTGGCCGTCCTTTTGAACCCATAGGCCGGGTTGGGCAGCTTGTCCGCCGGGACCTTTTCCGTAAAGAAGGGCTGGATGGCTTTCAGGTCCTGGGCATCGGTGTGCTCATAGGCCGGATTCAGTTTGTGCTTCATCACCTGTTCCAGGGCCACCAGGTCGTCCACCGTGGCCTTGGCAAAGAAAATGTCTTTTTTTACCACACTGGGGATGGTATCCCATTCCGGCTTGTCGTCATGCCAGAAAGTCCCCCCGTACCGGAACCAGTAAAAAGCCGCCACAGCCCCCAGGACGATCACCGTATTGTAGGCGTACTGGAGCACCGGGCTGAAAAAGATCAGATACTGGAAGCTGGGCAGTTGGAGCAGCTTGTGGATGCAGAAGCCGCACACCCCCAGATAGGGCAGGATGCCCAAGAGGATCCAGACCCCGTGGTCCTGATGGAAGAAAATATCCACCAGGTTGTGCTTTTCCGCTTTGGCCCCCAGCTTCATGGTCTGGTTGAAGATATCATGGAAATGCTTGTAGAACAGCATCTTCCCGGCAAAGGCCAGGTACAGCACCAGGCTGTAGGTAAGCCCTCCCGCCATCCGCAGCAGGTCCCCTTTCCGGTACCAGTCGGTAAAAAAAGCCCCTGGAATGGACAGCACCACCAGGGGAATCAGGAACACGTAGGCATTGAAATCCATCCCCCACCAGAACCCGTACCGGAAACAGTGCCAGATTACCTTCCCCTTGCCCTTCAGGCTCCGGTACGGATTGTACACGGCAATGAAAATCAGACGAAAAACAGCACACAGAATGGGAAAGAACAAAAACAGCTTTCCATCCTGCTGCAGCGATGCGTAGAATAGACTGAACAAAATTTCCCTCCTTTTGGATTACTGCCGCTGGTACCGGGTACCCCGGCCTTTGCCCACTTTCAGCACGGCCTTTTTCCCCACCAGCCGGTTCAACAGACGGATGACTTTGGTCTTTTCAAAACCGGTGGCCTGTTCGATTTCCTGCCGGCTCAGCAGGCCATTTTCCGGAAATACGGCACAGATTCTTTGCTCCTCCTGGTCCAAGGGCGGCATGGCATCCACCAGAGGCAGGATCACCTGAATAATATGATCCGTTACCTGAAAATCCGGTTTGACCCGGCTTTGGCGGTAGGCATAAAGGATCCGCTGGATGCCCGTTCCAAAGGCTTCAATATACCCCAGCCGATAGAACACATTGGCCAGTTTGGGATTCCGCAGAATGGAAATCTGATGATGGAGATATTCTTCCTGGCTGATGCCTGCCGGCAGTCCTCCCGGCGAGGTAATTTCCACCTTGTCCGGATACATGGCCACCCGTATAGCAGTGGGAATATCCCAGGTACGATGTACCAGAGCGTTGGCCATGGCTTCTCTGATGGCCTGGCCGGGAATCTTCTCCACCATCCGCCGTTCCACTCCATCGATTTTCTCCACCTGGTATTCCCGGGCAATCCGTTCCACAGCCTGGTGGAACAGCGACAATACGGAACATCCATGGATTTTGATCCGTTCCCGGATTTCGTTGATGGACCGGCCAAAGACCATCATATCCACCCCCGGAAAGGTATTCTGATCAGAAAAAAGTTCCGCCACATGGGAGAACTTGCCTCCTGCCGTATAAAATCCCAATGTTTTCAATACATCCGTATCCACCTGAGAAACCCCCAGTTGTTTTTCCATTTCCCGGGACAGAACGGAAAAGGTTAAAGAAGAATCCTTCGCCGGCAAATCTTCAAAATACCGGTGGGACCCTTCCAGGATCAACCGGTTCAAAGCCAGGCGGTCCACTTCAAGAGAAGCGGAATCACTCCTTCTATACGCTTTATTTTTGTACAGATATGGTGGATTATCTCCTTTTCTCACCGTCAAGATAATAGTCTGGTTTTCTTCATTGATTTTCAGCGTATAATCAGGCTGCGGTGAAATACTGTCATTGATTTTATTTTCTATATCCAGACATTTTTGCACGGCTTGGGGAATGCCCTTGACCGTACCATCATCCCGGACGCCAAAAATGATTTTTCCATCCTGATAATTGGCAAAAGCACTGACAGTCTTCAAAAAGGTGTTTGTAATATCTTCCTTATATTCCAATGTACTGCTTTCCCGTTCCACAAAATTCCGCCTCCTTTTCTTTTCGTTTCATTTGCGTTGCATTAATTATAGCAATAGTTGCAACGCAAATGCAACGTAAATTTTGCGTTGCATTTGCGTTTGCAACGAAAAAAAACCGCAGGAACTGTACAGCCGGCGGCCCGCAGAACACATGAACAAACGATGTATCTGCGGGCGGCCGGGTCTGCCGCCCCTACGGTTCCGATTTATACGCTTCTTTTTCTACCTGGCATCGCCTATTTTATCCAACCAGGACTGGAGCAGCGGATCATACTGGCGGATCCGTTCCACCACCGCTTGGGCAAAAGTTTCATCATAGGTATGGGAGGTCAGATTCCGGTCATCTGCCATCTGCAGGGCTTCCTGGGTCTGCCCCTCATCCAGCAGCCCCAGTTCCCGGCAGCACCGGATGACCTTTTTAGGAGACGCCGCATCAATCCCTTCTTCCACATAAAGGTATTCTTTGGCGCATTTCCAAAGCAGTTCAAAAGAAAATTCGAACCGCTGGATCAGGGCATCCCGTTCCACCTCGGACAGATCCGGTTTTACGGCCAGTTCGTGGAGTTTGGTGAGGATTTTTTTTGGCTGTCTCCATCCGTATCTGTAAGAGATTTTTAGATGCCATCTTCTACTCCCCTTTTACCAACATTCAACAAATTATTTTTTCTTGATTTTAGTAGAAATATATTGGATAAACCAGTACACACTATCAAAATATTTTCCCTGTCTCCATCGGGCACGGGACATATAATGCATTTCCCGGTAATTTCGGGGTTGCTGCAGCGATTCATCTTTCCAGGGAGACATCTTATAATATTTTATAAAATATCTTTTCAGGGGAAAATCCAACCAGCAATACCACGGCTTCGTCCCTGCATAATGAAGAAATACCGCGTTATCTGGGACTTCAGTTTCCTCGGCAGAAAGTGGAATAAAATTATATTCCCTTCCTACCATCAGTTTCTTCTTTTCCAACACTATATTCAATGCATCCTGATCTAAATAATTCAATCTCTCTTTATACTCAAAACATACATCAAGAAATTTCTCGGAGATTTTTTCCTGCCGCCATTGAACCATGTTCATAAAAATCATTCCAGCATTAAAATACTGCTGCAGCTGAAACTTTTTTTCCTGCTTTCTGGCTGTTGCTGGTACATCTTCTACCACCATTACCGTTTTCCCAGAAAAATCTCTATGAATCAGATTCTGAATTGACTGAAGGCAAACGATATCTCCATCCAAATAGAGAATTTTCTCCACTGCAGGATCCAAAATCTGCCCCAAAAACACCCGGATATAGGTTGCTTTGCCAAGGGCAAACATAGGCAGACCATCAATAATGCTCAAATCTGTAAAATGAACTTGTACTCCACAATTTGGATATCTAGATGCTATGGTTTTCAGTTGGTTAATACTCTTCTCGCTGATATTTTCCGTCAGGATATGAAAAACAATCGGCAGTTCCTTATTGTTTTCCAAAACAGAAATCATGGAAACGCCCATAGGCATCACAAAATTCTCATCTGTTCCGTACCCAATATGCACTGATTCTTTTCCTGCCAGTACATCCGGACTGCCAAATTCAATTTTTTGGGTTTCTATTGTTGCCGTAATTTCCATATTTCTCCCGCAGTACTAAACTGCTTCTCCTTCTTATTTCATTTTTTATTGATTGTCGGAACCTACGCCAGGATCATCAGCCAGGGACTTTGTCCCATGGCAGGTTTTTCCTTGCTCCAATGGAAGAAAATACTGATCTGAAGCAATGTCTTTTGTTTCCTCTCTTCCAGGCAGATTCTGAATTCCCATCAAGTCGATCAGTACATCATACAGTAAATCATTGGTCCAATAATCCTCTTTATGCTTTACCAGATTCTGGAATGTTGCAGGATTCCTTTGGCAATAGTTCTGGGACAGAAAAACGACAAAAGGAATCCGTGCCATAGACCAAGTGAATTTTGTCACTTCATGGCTGTGCTGCATATCTTCTCCATGATCAGAACAGTAGACCATTCCCTGGAACTCATCTCTTGCTCGCATTATATCATAAATCTGGTGCAAAACCGCATCCGTATAAAAGACGGTATTATCATAGGAATTGATTCTTCTTGTTTTCTTGTCTTTCACTGAGAACTTCTCTTGCTTTTTGGGATATCTTTCCTGATAATCGGTATGGCTGCCCATAAGATGGATAATCACCAGATTGTTTTTCTGGGAATCGAATTTGATTTGACGCAGCTTATTAGCCAATTCACCATCATTATAATTCGTCCAAGTAGTATATCCAGAATTTCCGTTAATCCAAATTTCCTGATCTGCCGAGCTTGCAATAGCGGCTATGGGAGTATCATAAGCCCCATATTTAACTTGATTGCTGATCCAATAGGTTCGGTATCCGGCTGCTTTTGCCACTTCTATAATAGAATAAGCCTTTTCCAAAGGCACCGCATTATATTGATTCTTTTCAGTCAAAGCATATGTCAAGGTGGGAACTGTATGCGTATGATTGGAATATGCATGGGTAAACAAAATATTTTCAGGCTGCGAAACAGCCTGATCCAACCAGGGTGTCGTCTCCCGTTGATAACCATAAGCATGCATATGATCCCGTGATTCAGACTCCCCAATGACCAACACAAACGTACCGCTCTTTTGAGAATCGACAGACAGATGTATTAGTTCTTTCAGATTTTCCTCTCTTCGCCGTTTGGCATTGGTGTACTCTTTATATTGTTCTAAACTCTGGCTGGTTTGTTTTATCAGACTGGTAACCGATGCATACCTGACTTTGGCAACGCCCTTGGTTCCACAGAGAATTATTGCCGCCAGCAAAACTACTGTAAAACCTGGCGCCAGTTCTTTATTAAGTACCTTATCTGCCGTCCGATTCAGCTGATAGATATAGATTCCCGCAATACTGAAAACAACTGCAAAAGACACCCCCCATAAAACAGGGTTATCATTTTTCAGATAGGACACCGCTTCATGAAGATTGGTTTGAAAAAGAGTCAGCACAATACTGGATGTCAGCAAATGACCACTTAAAAAGTAGTAACCAATCAGCCCCAGCGGTGCAAAAATGACCGCCAAAGCCAGTAAATTCCAGGCAGCACCAACTATCCGCCGAATTTTTCGATTAGAGATCCAGTGAATGGCAACCAAACCACCACTGATAAACGAATACAGCGATGTGGCAAGACAGTAAGTATCGGTTATCTCATCCATGCTTAATGGACTTCCTACTGATAACTTTATATAAGCTGGAACCTCATAAAGTAAAAGCATTAAAATCCAACAAACAAAAGCTCTTTTTCGGAAGTCCATTAGGGTCACAACCGATAAAAAGCAGACAGCTGTAATTCCTATTATGTCTTTATATCGAAGATAAGAATCATAAACAGTAGATGGCAGCCGGGAGATAAGCAGTATCCCCAGAAAAACAATTAATGATACGAGAATTTTATGTCCATACCCCTTATATTTTTCAAAACTGTTTTTTCTATCCAAAATAATCCATCTCCATCATCTCAGTAGTACATATAATTATCTTTACGGATCAAAAGAATAAATAAAAAGCGTCACCCTCTCTCCACCTGTAAAAGGGTGACGCACGGTTACAGCTTATACCGCATTTTCAAAATTGCATACCAGCCCATTCCCCACAGAAAATCTGCCAGGCTGTCTTTTTTCCGGTATTTGGCCCACTGTTTGAAGTCATGGTAGTTTTCCGGCTTCTTGATGGGCAGGGTATTGGTGATGGTCTCCCAGGGAGACAGGGCATTGTACTGCCGCCACTGGGCATCGAAGGGGGCCAGTACCATCTGCCAGGGCTTCCGCCGGCCGGTCCAGTGGATGATCACTCCCTCACCCTTGTCGTCTTCCCCACCTCCGAATTCGTTGTACACCGGAGGCAGGAACAGATTGGTGCCGTCAAAAGTCAGATTCAGCACGTCCTGGCTCTGTCCCAGGAACCGTTCCCGGGGTTCCTTCTGGAAGGAAAAGGCTTTTTCCGTAATCCCCTGCTTTTCCCATTCCGGGATATTGATCACCATGATTCCGTCGTTGAAATACTTTCCGTTCTTCAGCTTCAGATAGCCGCCCCGATAGGCCGCATCTTTCGGCCGTTCGGAAACAGCCCCCATAGCCTCGCCCTCCATGGAAAGACCAAACAGATCCTCCAGGGAACGGATCACCATGGTATCCGCATCCAGATACAGGAACCGGTCCGTTTCCCCCTTCAGAACTTTGGCCATATAGAGCCGGCCGTAGGTAATCCGGGAAAATCGGGCCACTTTTACATGGAAATCCTGGAAGGGTGCCATATCCAGTTCATATAGAGTGCACCGGCAGTGCCATTTTTCTGCCAGCTGCCGGACTTTGTCCCCGTTTTCCCGGCTGTAGCCGTCGGTAAACAAGTGGAACACAAAAGGATGGGCCGGATTGTTTTCCAGCACCGAAACCATAGAAGCCCCCATGATCTGGAAAAAGGGGTCGTTCACATTGTAAGCCATATGCCAGGGTTCCCCAGAATGGGGATCCAGAAAATCGAAGGTTTCCTGCTTCCGAATAAAATTCTCCAGGGCAAAAAAGCCCGGTTCAAATGTTTTCATGCTGTCTCCTGAAATAATGTCTCTATGGCCGCTTCCGCCATGGGAACGGTCACTGCATCCACACAGTCGGATTTTGTACACCGGCTGGGACCGATGCAGATATGTTTGCCAGAACAGGGCAGATGCCCGCTGACCCCGACACAATGTTTTCCCGGCGCCCGATAGATCACCGGGGAATTGAAGGTAAAGAGGGTAACCACCGGACAACCTGCCGCTGCTCCAATATGAGCAGTCCCGGTATCCAGGGTCAGCAGCAGGTCCATATGGGCCAGAAGAGCCGTCAGTTCCAGAAAGCTGGTTTTCCCGATCAGATCCACCACGGCCTCCCGGTGTTTCATTTCCTGGAGGATGGCATTTCCCCGTTCCCGGTGGGCAGGAATGCCCGTCAGGTACAGGGTAGCTCCATAAGTTTCTGCCAGCCAGTCACAAACCTGGCTGAACTTTTCCGCCGGCCAGTCCTTGGTCCGGGAGGTCGTCTGGATGCACAAGGCAATCTTCTTCCCGGCGGCCGGCGCTTTCTGCAGCAGCTTCTGTGCCCATCGTTCCTGTTCCGCCGCCATGGGTTTCAGCCGGGGCGGCACGAATTCCTGGGAAGGATCTCCGAAAAAGCCCCGCATCATCTGCTGAAAGCTGGCCGCCATGGAATGTTCCTGATAGGACCAGCCTGCAGGCAGTTCCAGGTCCCGGGTATAGAACCATTTTTCCCATCCCAGTTTCCAGCCCAGTGCCTGTTCCATGCTGATCCGTTCCGGAATCCGGGCAAACCATTTCATCAGCGTTACCCGTTCCCGGGGGTCCAGGGAAATCCCCAGGTCAAAATGACGCTGGGACAGCTGCCGCCCCATCCGCCACACATCCCCATACCCGCCTCCGCTGGCATAACGGTAAGGGATCACTTCATCCACACCCTCCAGCAATTCTGCCACAAAGGCCAGGTTGGCGCTGCAGAGATACGTAATCCTAGCCCCGGGGCAATGCTTCCGAAGCACCGGAAACACAGAGGCGGTCATAATCATATCTCCCATATGCATGATACCATCAACAAAAATATTTTTGTAAGTCATTTATTTTCCTTGTCATAGTACATTTCCATAAAATGACGCTGAATTCTTTTCAGTTGAAGTATACACCGTTTCCAGATTGGATACCGGAAATATAACGTCATGAAATGTTCTTTTTTATATTGATTGACATATCTTGATGACTTTCTTTCTTTTTCGGCAACCTGTTCAATAACAGAGTTCCGCGAAACATTTGAATCCAAATAGCCAAACTCATGATTTATGCAGTATATGGTTAAATAACCTAATTTATAATACAGATTCCAAGCATCAATTTCAAACTGTATGGGATTCTGTGCCTTTAGCAAGTTTTCTGCCGCTTTTCGATTGATTGCATATCCATGAGCAGCTGTTCCAGCCAACGCATGAAGAATTTTATATCCATTCCCCAATGAAAAAACGGTTTTTGTCGGAGCCTTTACTCTATAAAGAAGCAGTACTGCCGGTTTAGTCATCTGATTCAAAAATTCCTTGATTTTAGGGAAATATTGGACAAAGTCCGGAGATAGGCGAACATCATCTTCGAATACAAAAACATAAGGTTCTTCACTTTTCAACAACTGCCTGTAAATTTCAAGATGGGAAAGGGCACAGCCAATTGCCCCTTTATTTAAAATATTATGTTTTGCAGTGAATTGCTGCAACTCCTGTTCAGTCAGCTGATTCCCCATAATGGCGTTAAAAAAATTGGGTTTTATTCCATATTCCCTAAAATTTTTATCAATTTGAGTCCGTCTCTGATATGCAACTGGTGAACTGATTATATAATGATAAATTTCCATCATCCCCATGACTCACCCCTGCTATTTAATCGTACGATAATCAGCCTTACCCTTCGAAGAAGTCTGTATACTGCAGCCAATGCCCCACATGGCAAAATATAATCTCATAGTTGATTTTGAGTAAAGGGTATTGTCCACCATTCCATGAATAAGATTGGCAAGGCAAAGCCACAATACAGCATAACAGACATATTCCTCAGAGTGCAGTTGTATGGCTCTCATCATAAGAAGCAGAGTCCCTGCCGCAAAGCAAAAATATCCAACTCCCCCCAGTAATCCAGCAGTAGATAAAAAAGTCATAAAATTATTGTGAGGTACGGGCAAATCCGGTTCCTTTGCTTCCGGCAAAATATATTTTGCCTTGTAAATTTTACTCCATTGTCCAAATCCCACACCGATAACAGGATGATCAAGCCACATGGAATACGATGATTTCCACAGCAGCACCCGTTCGCCATCATACTTGCGACGGGCTAAATTCACAGTGCCAAATGCTGTACAGATTCCCATACTGGTAAGGAACAACAAAAATATGGCTATCTGTTTTTTTGCACTCCATTTTCGTTTTATGATCCAATGATACACAATAACAATAGCCATTCCTGCAAAAACCCCTGCAATACCTCCTCTGGAACGAGTCATCCACAAAGCAACAATACTACAGGCAAAAGGTATAATTCCAAGCCACTCCCATTTTGCAGTTTTTTCCCCTTTCCAAGTGTCCCAAAGAAGCCAGCCCTGAAAAGGAAGAAGACATTCCAGAGCCAGTGCGAAATTATTGGGATTGGGAAAAGGCCCTTGGAGCCGGGCAGGGAAATTTTGGAGAACATGCTGATAAAAAGCAACCCCGCATAAAACAAGAGACCCACCCCAAAGGCCCCACTGCGCATATGCCCTGATGGGCTTCTCCTTGTACTGGAGAGCCATCACCAAAACCCAAAAAGGAATCGTATAGAAAATAAAATTCATTGCACTTTTTATGACGACAGTCTTTCCCGACGCTACCGCCGCCAGAAAAATAAGCCCCATAAATAAGCCATAACACAAAAGCCATACTTTGTGGACCGGTATTGCGATTTTTTTCTTCCGTTTCCAATAAATCAACATTACAACAACAACCAATCCCAGACTGATGCTGTACCCTGCATTCCATTTTGTACTGCACAGAAAGAACAGATACAGATTGGTAGCTGCCATCAGCAGCCACTGCAGCCGATTGTCCGAAATCATTCTTTCAAATTCTCCCCCAACTTCCTTAGAACAGTTTCTTCCACAATTCAGCCAGCTTCAGCCGCAGTTCCTGACGGGTTACGGATTTTCCCCTCATATCCTTTCCCGGCTGGGGCATTTTTGCCCCGGCAAAGGCTGTGCTGGCCAGGTAGGTATAGTATTTTTCGTTGAAATGGCCCTTGGGCGGAAACTCCCAGGGCTTGTACCGGCCGGCCCAGTGGAACACCCCCGGCCGTTCCAGGGCCTCCAGGGCCAGGTTCCGCCAGCGGGATTTTTTCAGCACCTTCACCGGCAGGGTGAACACCGGTGGAATCACATTCCACCGGAGGGGCAGGGGCCGCCAGTTGTCCTGGAACACTTTGTTCAGCCCATCCTGGTCGTGGTGGCGGAAGTTTCCCTCTTCCACACACCGGATCACCTGGTCGCCGTACTGCTTTTCCCGCCAGGCTTCCAGGTCCATGACCATGACCCCGGAATTGAAATACAGTTTTCCCTCTTGGATTCCCAGGGTCTCTTCCTTCTGCCGGCGCATCCGGGAAGAAGCCAGGATACCCAGGTCAGGCACGGCCCCCACCGGTTTCCCCTGAAGGTCCATTTCCCACAGTTCCTGGATATCATCCAGTACCACCAGGTCCGTATCCAAATAAATCACACGGTGCACCGCCTGGGGTACCAGCTCCGGGATCAGCAGCCGCAAATAGGCGGCCCGGTTCACATGACCGCTGGTATGGGCCTGGATTTCTTTCCCGGCGGTGGGGATGAAAGTAATGGACCCTTGCAGACCGGTCACCGTTGCGGCAAGCCCCGCCTGTTTCTCTTCGCTGATGCCGTCGTCAAAATAGTAAAAATGGATGGGCCGTTCCCCCCGGTAGTTGGCCAGGATGGAGGCACAGGCCACCGCCCCATGCTGGGCGTAATTGTCATCAGAAGCCAGGACAATGGAAATCTCGTCCATTTCTGTCACCTCTTTTGCTGTTTGATGGATCTTGTCACTTTCTGCTGCAAAGCTCCGCCAGTTTCATATACTTCATGGCGGTGTAGATCCCGTGCTGAAGCGCTGCAATGAATCCCATGCTCCCTTCCAGGAACCCGCCTTCCAGCACATAGGCTTTCACCATCCCCAGCAGGGCATGGCCGGCAGCGGTCCGGGCCGTTGCCTTTTTGCCCCGTCCCCGGGCTTCTTCCGCCCACAGGGTGGTGTAATGGCCTGCCTTGTTCCACCACTGGGCAAAGGAATCATAGGTGTAATGGTGAAGGGATTCTCCCAACTCCGTCACCGGCAGTGGACATTTCGGCCGTTCGTGGACCTTTCCCACCCAGCAGACTTTTTCCCGGGGAAACAACCGCTTCACCCGGTCCGGGCTGAAGGCTCCATGATGGAATTCATGGCCGAAGGCTATGTTGATCCGTTTGAAGGAATACTGATGGTCCTGGTTTCCTTTTTTTATGGCATTGATTTTTTCCACCAGCGCCGGGGTCAGCCGTTCATCGGCATCCAGATACAGGATCCAGTCTCCCTTGGCCTGGGAGAGGGCAAAATTCCGCTGGGCGGCAAAGTCCTCATCCCATTCCCGGAAGGCGATTTCCGCTCCGGCCTCCCGGGCCAGGGACACGGTATGATCCGTACTGCCGGAATCCACCACCAGCAGCTGATCGGCACAGGGCCGGGCGGATTCCAGAGCCGCCAGAATATGTTTTTCCTCATTTTTTGTCAGGATAGCTACCGTACAGGTTCCCATAATGCGTCTCCTTTTCTCATTCAACTTTAAGTCTACCCTAAAGATAGGTTCTTTGTCAAATGTTGGGGTAAGCTCCAATTCATCTACCACACACGGACGTGAGCGATTTTTGCTCACGTCTGTTTTTATTTTAATTTCACCATCGAAAGCAGTAA
>NZ_JBQKCH010000020.1:0-43881 GCF_052122455.1 Acidaminococcus sp. HCP3S3_G9_1
TTCGTGGTGGTTGAGGTGAAATGTAGCTTAGATATGTCTTTATTTTATCGTAAGACAAGGGGTCTTGTGAACAGGAGTGTCCACAAGACCCCAACATTTATTATAGAACCAAAATTTAGAGGCAAATTTTTGAACGTGTAAATCGGTACCGTAGGGGCTGCACGCCGGGCAGCCCGCCAAAACGTCGATTATCTGCGCATTTTGCGGGGCGCCGAGCCTGCGCCCCCTACGGTTATATACAATAAGAAGAAACTGGCCGAAGGACAGGTTCTATCCAGTGGCCCGAGACTCATGACTCGAGACCCGAGACCTGAAGCAGCGGCGGATAGATACCAGATGCGGGGGCATCTGCTTTTGAAGTTGCGGCCCTTTGGGCGGCCGGGACGGGCTTGCCTGCGGCGAGCCCCTACATCGTTGGGGTCATTGATTGCAACGGAAACCACAGGAACGGGATTGTCGATGGATCCGTTCCTGGGACCACTGGCTCTATAGCCCGACAAAAACGTGGTAGGGGCGTGCCGGAGACCCGCCCTTCCCGGCCGCCTATTTTTTTTATTCAAAATCAATGAAGTCATGGGACGGAAACCCAAGATTGTGGCCATGCACGGAGGCCTGGAAACCGGTTTCTTCTATAAGGCCAATCCCAAACTGGATCTGGTCAGCGTGGGGCCCAATACTCACGCCATCCACAGCGCCGATGAATCGGTGGAACTGGAAAGTACTGCCAAGGTGGCCCGGATCATCGCCGGGACATTGACGGAATTGACGAAATAAAAAAGGGGCTGCTGCGTTCGCAACAGCCCCTTCTTCAGGTCTCGAGACTCGAGACCGAGCCGCTATGCGGCTCATGAGGCAGGGGTGTTGCACATAACGTGCAACACCCCTCTTATTTTCTATTGGCTATCTTCACCAGGCTCAGCATCACCGGCACTTCCGTCAGGACACCGACGGTGGTGGCCAGGGCGGCGGGGCTGGTGACTCCGAACAGGGCAATGGCCACGGCTACGGCCAGTTCAAAGAAGTTGGAGGCACCGATCATGCCAGCCGGGGCCGCAATGCTGTGGGGCAGGTGGAGAAGATTGCTGGCTCCATAGGCAATGGCAAAGATCAGATAGGTCTGGAGCACCAGGGGAATGGCAATCAGCAGGATATGGAAGGGATTGGAGAGAATCACCTGGGCTTGGGAACTGAAGATGATGCACAGGGTCAGCAGCAGGCCCCAGGTGGTGGCCTGATCGAATTTGTGGACAAAGACCTGGTTGAAATAGGTTTCCCCTTTCCGGCGGATCACTGTGATCCGGGTCAGGATCCCTCCCGCCAGGGGAATCACCACAAACAGGAAGATGCTCAGGAACAGCACACTGTAGGGCACCGTTACATGGGATACGCCAAGCAGATATTTGACAATGGGCACGAAGGCCACCAGGATGATCAGATCATTGGTAGCCACCTGGACCACCGTATAGGCCGGATCTCCCTTGGTCAGAGTACTCCAGACAAAGACCATGGCAGTGCAGGGAGCGGCCCCCAGGAGTACGGCTCCTGCCAGATACTGGGTAGCCAGGTCCCGGGGAATGAAAGCCTGGAACACCTGATAAAAGAAGAAGGCGGCCAGGCCGTACATGGTAAAGGGTTTGATCAGCCAGTTGGTGACCCAGGTGACAAAAAGTCCCTTGGGATGCCGGCCCACTTCCCGGATGCTCTGGAAATCCACCTTCATCATCATGGGGTAGATCATGATCCAGATCAGGATGGCAATGGGAATGGAAATCCCGTCAATCTGCATCCGGTCCAGGAACCGGGGAACCGCCGGCAGGAAATGGCCCACCAGTACACCGGCCGCCATACAAAGGAAAACCCACAGGGAAAGATACCGCTGGAACGGGCTGATGCCCGGATTTTTGACGTCCGTCATTTTGCGGCCACTCCTTTCAGCTGATCCCGGAGGGCCAGTACCTGGGCCCGGATGGTTTTCATAATGGACCGGAACTCCGGATCCGGTTTCCCGGCCGGGTCAGGGATTTCCCAGGCCAGGGCCTTCACCCCAGGCAGTACCGGACAGCGGACCCCGCAGCCCATGGTGACCACCATGTCCACCGTCGGGAGGGCTTCCAGCTTTTTGGGGAACTGGCCTTCTTTTTCCATGTCGATCCCGTACAGGTCCTGCATCAGCCGCTGAACAGAGGGATTGATCCGGTCCGCCGGGCAGGTGCCGGCAGAACGGCTGACAAACACATCTTCTGCCAGGTGACGGCCAAAGGCTTCGGCCATCTGGCTCCGGCAGGAGTTTTGGATACAGAGAAAAGCAACAACAGGTTTTCGGTTCATAGGGTTTCAAGCACCTTTCCTTTGATTTCCGACTGCTTCCAGGAAATCACCGCTGCATGGCCGCCGGAGTGGGCTGCCACCTGGTTGATCCAGGGAATCTCCCGGTCCGCTTTGGCCTTCAGCAGAGGGCTTTGGGCGGCAGTCTGGCTGAAGCAACGGTTGATGATCCACCAACGGCTGCACAGCCGGGTCCGTTTCAGATCCTCTTCCAGACGCAGGGCTTCATACACCGGAGTGGCTTCCGGCAGGGTGACGATTACTACTTCCGTCTCCGGCCCCTTCAGCCTGGGCAGCAGCTGCTGGACGGCAGGAGGGACACTGCCCCGGGTCCGGCGGATCTCCCGGTCGTAGTTTTCCGTGGATTCCAGGAGCAGCAGGGTATGGCCAGTAGGGGCGGTGTCGATGATGACGATCCGGTCCCCGGCCCGGGCAACGATTTCTGCAAAGGCCCGGAACACGGCGATTTCCTGGGTGCAGGGGGAACGGAGGTCTTCTTCGATGTAAGCCAGGTCTCCTTCCTTCAGTCCGTTTTTCCGGGCCTGGTCCAGGACTTCCTGCTGATACCGGCGGAGCTCGTCCTGTTCGTCGATCTGACACAGCTGGATCCGGTCCGTCTGTTTCAGGATTTCCTGGAGATGGCCGGCCGGGTCGGTGGTGGTCAGCAGCACCTGGTGCCCCTTCTGAGCCAGCCGGAGAGCCAGGGATGCAGCCACGGTGGTTTTCCCCACGCCGCCTTTGCCCATGGTGAAGATAACCTTCCGATGGTGCTGCTCCAGATCTTCTGCCACCTCCTGGAGGGTATGGACGGGAGCCTGCTGTTCCCGGCTGGCGGCAGGGGCAACTTCTCCCTTCAGGAGAGCCCGGACATGGTCCAGGCCGGTAACATTGTAGCTCCGGAAGGGAATCTGCCAGCAGGGCAGTTCTTTCAGACATTGGGGCATTTCTTCCAGAGCTGCCTGCTGTTTGGCAAAAAGTTCCCCGGTGACCGGGTCATCGGTTTTTTCCAGCAGTACGTTGATGATCAGCTGCTGGCTGCCGATGCCCAGTTTGGCAAGTTCCCGGGAGGCCCGGTCCGCTTCCAGCAGCGGGGGCCGGTCAGGACGGGCTACCAGGAGCAGGGTGGTGCGGCCAGGGTCCGCCAGGGTTTCCACGGCCTGCCGGTACAGGGCTTTCCGGCTTTCCAGACCGGACAGCTGTCCCAGACAGGAGGCACCATGGGTACTGGTGCTGATGAACTGGCTCCAGGCAGAAGGCAGTTGGAGCATCCGCAGGGTATGGCCGGTAGGGGCCGTATCAAAAAGGATCTTGTCATAGGCCGCTGCGGTTTCCGGATCCGTAAGGAAATCCGTAAAGGCATTGAAGGCGGCGATTTCGATGGTACAGCAGCCGGACAGCTGTTCTTCCATGTTCCGCAGGGCGGCTTCCGGCAAAAGCCCCCGGTAGGGGCCCACCACGCTTTCCCGGTAGGCGGCTGCGGCCTTTACCGGATCCAGGTTGGCTGCTTCCAGGCCGGGGACACCGGGAATGGGGGTTGGCCTTTCTTCCAGTTCCAGAGAAAAGATGTCCTGGAGATTGGAGGCCGGGTCCGTACTGACCAGCAGCACCTTCTGACCGGCATCGGCCAGGGCCACCGCTGTGGCACAGGCTGTGGAAGTCTTTCCCACCCCGCCTTTGCCGGTAAAGAACACATACTGGGTCCGGATGGCGGCAAAAGGATCATACAGTTCCATAAGGGGCCTCCTTCTTTACTGACAGCAGCTGGAAGAACCGGAACCGCAGCAGGGACTGGAATCCCCGCTGTTTTCTTTTTCTCCGCAGCAGGAGGAGGAGGATTCGGCAGCCGGTTCTTCACTGTCGCCGCAGCAGCAGGAACCGGTTTCTTCCGCTCTGCTGTCCTGTTGGGCAGAGGCTTCGTCCAACAGGGACGGATCAAAATCCAGCATCCGGGCGAATTCTTCATTGGTGGGGTAACGGCCGGCCATCCAGAGCTTTCCATCTGCCAGGATCAGGGGCAGTTCCTCCGGCCCATGGTGCTGCAGGAATTCCGCTGCCGCCGGGGTCTGAATGAATTTGAGGGGCGCATTGCTCAGATTGTACCGTTCCACCAGGATACCGTGTTTTTCCAGGGTGTCCAGTACGGCGGAAATCCGCAGCAGTTCCGGATCGATGGAGGGACCGCAAAGTCCTGTAGGGCAGCACATGGCCTGTTCAAAAATCTGTACCTGTTTTCTTTCCATAATAGCTTCCTCTCCAAAAATAAATTTATAGATTGAAATTTATCAATTTAATAACGCAAAAAATTTTACGGGCATCTGGGACAGCTGCAGTCCGCCGGCTTGAAGGACGGGGTTTCCCGGAACAGTTCCCGGATCAGGGCTTCCAGTTCCCGGGCTGTTTCCCGGTTCAGGGTATAGTAGACCCATTTGCCTTCTTTCCGGCCGATGACCAGCCCTGCGTCACACAGAATCTTCATATGATGGGAAAGGGTGGGCTGGGACAGATGGAGATTTTCCAGCAGTACGCAGGCACACCGTTCCCCGCCCTGGAGCAGTTCCAGGATGTGGAGCCGGTTTTCATCGCCCAGGGCCTTGAACAAACGGGCTTTAAAAGCAAGATTTTCCATCTGACAGCCTCCTTTCATATTGATAAATTTAAATCTGTTATCTGCAGTATAGAGCTTTTCTCCAGAAGTGTCAAGATGCAGGAAGAGGATACTGCTTCCTTGTTGCTTTTTATTCTTTTGGTCAGTATACTGTTTTCGTATAAAATCCCATGACCATAAAGTATTTGTATTGTGGCGGCCATTCTTTTATGCTATAGACAGGCAAGTACAAAACTAAAGGAGTGAAAAGTGCGGTGAAGAAGAACGTTTCCATAAAAAAGAGCCGGATCCTTATGGGGTTCCTGGCGCTGGCGGTGGCCCTGGTGGCCGGTGTCTGGCATTTTTCTCCCTGGTTCCGGACCTGGGCCCTGGGAAAAGTGGACCAGGCCCGGGGAGCGGCCATCCATTATGATCTGTTGGACCAGGTGGAGGCCCGGAACATCCGGCAGGTGATGACGGCGGATCCCTCCCGGAGCCGGGTGATCCAGTGGCAGTCGGATTATCCGGTGAAAGAAGAACCGGTGCTGGAATACCGGAAGGCCGGAGAAAGTTCCCTGACAGCCGCTTCGGTGAAAGAAGAAAAATTCACGGACGGAGGCAAGGACACCTGGATTTATACGGCCCGGCTGGAACAGCTGGAACCGGGACAGGCCTATGAGTACCGGATCCGGGCGGGAAAGAAGGCCACGGAGTGGATGCCTCTGAAAGCCTTTGCCGGCAATACCTTCAAGGCCCTGATCTTCCCGGATTCCCAGTCGGCGGATTACAGCGTGTGGAAGGCTGCCGCCCAGCCTGCCTGGCAGCGGAACCCGGACGCCAGTTTCTTTGTGAACATGGGTGACCTGGTGGACAACGGGGAAGACAGCAGCCAGTGGAACGCCTGGTTCGGGGTGGTGGAACCCATGGCGGAAAAAATCCCGGTGGCGCCTCTGATGGGGAACCATGAAACCTACGACCTGAACTGGAAGGTGCGGATGCCGGAAGGGTATCTCCACCGGTTCGCCCTGCCGGATAACGGACGGGAAAAATACCGGAACCAGTTCTATTCCTTTACCGTGGGGGATGTGCATTTTGTGGTGCTGAACACCCAGAACGAGGAACTGAAGGAATGGGAACCGGATCTGGCCCGGGACCAGGAGGCCTGGTTCCAGGAAGATATGGCACGGAACCAGGGCAAATGGAATATTGTGCTGATGCACAAGGACCCCCTCCAGTATGCCTTTGATCCGGCAACCCGGCCGGGACGGGACCGGGCGGAAGGGTTCTCTCCGGAAGGACGGGAATGGATGCCCCTCTTTGATCGGTACGGGGTGGACCTGGTGCTCAGTGCCCATCTCCATACCTATCGGAATCGGGGAAGGATCTACGATTTCCAGCGGGCAGATCACGGACCTTCTTACATCATTACCGGCGTGGCTGGAGACGTGCGGTATCCCAGCCTCTGGAAGCGCCATGCCCTGGATGTGACCCTGGCCCCCCAGCCGGAAACGGACAACTACCTGGTACTGGAAAAACAGGAAGACCAGCTCCGGATCCAGTGCTTCCTGCCCGACGGGACCCTGGTGGATACGGTGACTATTGGGAAAAGTGAAGAGTGAAGAGAATGGAGGAAATCAGGTGGCTCAATTTGACGGAAAGACCTATGACTGCCCCTTTGATTGTTTTCTGGCAGTCCTGAAGGGAAAATGGCGTACTGATCTGCTGCTGGCTCTGGCCGACCATCCCAGCCATTTCCGGGAACTCCAACGGACCCTGACGGGCATCAGCGCCAAAGTCCTTACGGAAAATCTCCGGGGCCTGGAACGGAATCATCTGGTGGAACGGCAGGAGCAGGATGATCCTGCCGGAATGGTGGAATACCGTCTTTCTTCGGAAGGAGAACAGCTCATCCAGGTTATGGAGCAGATCAACCATTGGGTGGGGCGCTGGCTGGCATAAAAAAGGCTGTTGCCTGGTGATTTTGATGTGACCCCAAAAAGTTAGACCTTAGTAACGAGATGGTTTTTACTGTCTCGTTACTTTTTTATGCTGCCTGCAAAGAAAGCCTGTATTGAACAGGACTTTTCCAGCCCAGTTTTTCCTTGATTCTTTGCTCATTATAATATTTGATGTATCGTTCAATAGCGGCTTTTAGTTCTTCGTAGCTGTAGTAGATCACTCCATAATACATTTCCTGCTTCATTAAACCGAAGAAGTTCTCCATTACAGCGTTATCATGACAGTTACCCTTTCGAGACATGCTCTGAAAAATTCGTTCTTTTTTTAGTTTCCTGGTATAGGACTTCATTTGGTATGCCCAGCCCTGATCAGAGTGAAACGTTCTTCGATATGGACAATCAGCAGTAATTTCGATTGCTTCAGCTTAAGCTTCCAGTATGCTTTCAGCCGAAGGACGTTTGGCTATTCCATAGCTGATGATTTCATCATCGAACATGTCCAGGAAAGGATCCAGATAAAGCTTGTGCAGGGTCAGATGTCCCTGTGTATCTACTTCATAATATTTGAATTCTGAAGTATCGGTCGTAATCTTCTGATGTGGGATATTCGTCTCAAAACGACGATGTATTCTATTCGGAGCAATGGTCCCTACCTTACCCCTATAGGAACTGTATTTACGGCTTTTCCGGGTAAAGGATGTTACCTGAAGGCTCAGTTTCTGCATGATACGTTGAACTTTCTTCTTGTTCACGCAAATCCCTTGATTCTTCAGCTCACCGGTCATGCGCCGATATCCATAATCTTTATGCTGGCTGCGGATTTCCTGTATTTTGTCCTCTACTTCCTGGTCTGGATTCACGCGGTCAAACCGTTTCTGCCAGTACATATAAGTCGCTTTAGGCATTTGAGTATAGGAAAGAAGGTCTTTCAATTTGAATGATCTTCGGAGACTGGAGATGATTTTCGCAACTCTCTCATTTTTGCTTCGTCCTCTAAACGCAGTCTCCTCAGTTCTTTTAAAAAAGCATTCTCTATACGGAGTTTAAGATTTTCATCCTCTAACTCCTGGACATGTTCCACACTGATGTCGACCATCGGCTGCTGAACCTGGGGATCTGTTTTTTTGGTTTTAGATTTGTTCAAAGTTATCTTCCTGCCTTTTTTATGTGACCGTAACGCTTCCGGCCCCGCAATCTTGAATTCGTTGACCCATCTGGCAATCATGGATGGATTATTGATTCCTACTTGAATTGCCAGTTCCTGATATGAGATTTCATTTGTTAAGTAAGACTCTACCACAGAAAGTTTTTCTTTGAAAGAGTATATTTTTTGAGAGCGGGATCTCTTCAGTCCATTATCTCCAAATGCCTTGTAAGCAGCAACCCACTTTAGCAGCTGGCTACTGCTTGTCATCCCATATTTACGTGAAATAGAAATACACCCTTCGTCACTGTTCAAATATTCCAGTACCATTTTTTTCTTAAATTCATAGCTGTGTTTTGCCATAAAAAACTGACCCCCAATTGTTAGATTTTTGGTCTAACAATTGGGGGTCAGCTCATTTCTCTCTCAGGCAACAGCTTTTTTTAAAACATGGTGTTGGTGTTTTCCGCTTTTTCCGGAATATCCTGGATTACGTCCCAGTGTTCCACGATCTTCCCGTTTTCGACCCGGAAGATATCTACGGCGGCCTGGCCACGGTCCTTGGCGTTCAGTTTAATGTGGTTATGGATGAATACCAAATCTCCGTCCGCCCCCAGATGCTTGATCTCTGCGGTGCTTTCCGGAAACTCTTTCAGGAAACCGGCAATGCCCTCCTTGAAGGCCTGCTTTCCATCTTTGAATCCGGGACTGTGCTGGATATAGGTATCTCCTGTCAGTTCGTCAATAACGGCTGTGTGATGCTCGTTGAAGATCTGGTCCCAGAAATAGGCAGCCAGTTCCTTGTTGTTCTTGAACTGGGGAGCAGCACCGGCCGTCCCCGATACTATCCCGCACAGCAGCAAGCCCAGGGAAAGGGTCAGTAATTTTTTTTTGAACATAATAGAACGACCTCCTTTGTCTTAAGTTAGTTTAACATAACTAAAATAAAAGAGAAAGAAGGTACTTTCAGGTAACCTTCACTTTTCATCCTAAGACGCAGGCCTTATTGTTTAATTTTTGGGGACAAGTGCAGCAGAAAAACTTTCATGATATAATAAGAAATCAAGCGAAAATGAGGGGGAAGACTCCATGAAAATGAAATTTACCAAAATGCACGGCTGCGGCAACGACTATGTTTATGTGGACTGCATGGACCGGATGCTGCCAAATCCGGGGAAAATCTCTGAATATGTGAGCCGCCGGCGGTTCGGCATCGGTTCTGATGGACTGATCTGCATCTGTCCGTCGGACAAGGCGGATTTCCGGATGCGGATGTTCAATGCGGATGCTTCCGAAGGGAAAATGTGCGGGAACGGGTCCCGATGCATTGCCAAATATGTCTATGACAAAGGGCTCACCCACAAGGATACCATCACCCTGGATACCCTGGGGGGCATCAAGACCATCCACATGACCGTGGAAAACGGGAAGGTGGTCCTGGCGGAAGTGGATATGGGTAAAGCGGAGACCCGGGTGGCCGCCATTCCCATGGACTGGCCCGGAGAAACCTGTGTGGACCAGCCGGTGACCTTCACCCGTTCGGACGGAACGGAAATCACCGTCCAAGGCACTGCCGTTTCCATGGGGAACCCCCATTTTGTCACCTTTGTGGAGGACGTGGAAACGGTACCGGTGGAAGCGGTAGGCCGGGTCATCGAGACTTCGCCTCTTTTCCCGGAGCGGACCAATGTGGAATTTGTCCAGGTGGTGGATGAAAACTATGTGAAGTTCCGGGTGTGGGAACGGGGCAGCGGGGAAACCTGGGCCTGCGGTACCGGCGCATGTGCCGTAGGGTATGCCTGCGTGGCCCTGGGCAAAGCCGGCAGACGGAATGAATTCCTGAAGGTGGAAGCCAAAGGGGGCCTGCTCCAGGTCCGTACCGGGGAAGGGGACCTGATGACCCTGAAGGGACCGGCGGTAACGGTTTATGAGGGGGAAATCGAAATTCCGGAAGAAATTTTGGAAGAAAGTTTGAAATAATTGACTTTCCTCCAGGGCTACTTTACAATAAATAAAGGTTCCTAAGAGGAATACATTCTTTTGCATTAAAGGAGAGTCAGATATGGCGTTAGTGAATGGGAATTTTGCGAAGTTAAAGGAAAGCTATCTGTTTTCGGATATTGCTGCACGGGTGAAGGCTTTTACCGAAGCCCATCCGGAAAAAAAGCTCATTAAAATGGGCATCGGGGATGTTACCCTGCCCCTGGCTCCTTCTGTGGTGGAAGCCATGACCAAGGCCGTCCAGGAAATGGGCCACAAGGAAACCTTCCGGGGCTATGGTCCCGAACAGGGTTATGAATTCCTTCACGAAGCCATTGCCAAATACTATGCCCGTCACGGGGTCCAGCTGGAAACCAAGGAAATCTTCGTCAGCGACGGGGCCAAAAGCGACTGCGGAAACATCACTGACCTGTTCGATGACAGCAATGTGATCCTGGTTCCGGATCCGGTGTACCCGGTATATGTGGACACCAACGTGATGCGGGACCGGAAGATCCTGTACATGAACGGGACTCCGGAAAACGACTTCCTGCCCATGCCGGATCCGGCTGTGAAGGCGGACATCATCTATCTGTGTTCCCCCAACAACCCCACCGGGGCTGCCTACAACAAGGAACAGCTGAAGGAATGGGTGGACTACGCTCTGAAGAACGACGCCATCATCCTGTATGATGCGGCTTACGAAGCCTTCATCACCAACCCGGATATGCCCCGGAGCATCTACACCATCCCTGGCGCCAAGGATTGCGCCATTGAATTCTGCTCCTTCTCCAAGACTGCAGGGTTCACCGGTACCCGCTGCGGCTACACGGTGGTGCCTCTCCAGCTGACCCGGAAATCTCCGGAAGGGAAGGAAATGAGCCTGAACAAAATGTGGCTCCGCCGGCAGACCACCAAGTTCAACGGTGTGAACTACATTGTCCAAAGAGGGGCGGAAGCTGCCATGTCTCCTGTGGGCGAAAAGGAATGCGGGGATATGCTGGCCTACTACCGGGAAAACGCCCGGATGATGATGGAAACCTTCGACAAGAAGGGCTACAAATACTATGGGGGCGTGTATTCTCCCTATGTATGGATGAAGTGCCCCAATGGCATGGGCAGCTGGGAATATTTTGACCACCTGCTGAACGACCTGGCCATTGTAGGGACCCCCGGTGCCGGTTTCGGCACCATGGGCGAAGGGTATCTGCGGCTCAGTGCTTTCGGTACTCACGAAGGCACCAAAGAAGCCATGGAACGGATCGAAAAAGACAATATCTGATAAAAAGAAGGGTTGGATCCAACATGAAAAAAATCATTCTGATGCTGACGGCAGTCCTGTCTCTGGGTATGGCCAGCCTGGGCTTTGCCAGCCCGGCCAGCGACCTGCTGGCTCAGGAAGAAACTACTACCAGCAATGTCATCAAACTGATCCAGGGGAAAGGCCAGCTGGCGGAAGTGTCCACCGGTTTCTCTCCGGCTCTCCAGAAGAACTTCAACGCTGCCGCACTGGACAACATGAAAAAAGGTGTAACGGAACAGCTGGGTGGCATCAGCAATCTGAAACTGGTCCGTCTGGACAAATTTGCTGACGCAGACCGTCTGGTGTATATCGGCGATGCCAAAAAGGCTCCCAATGTGCAGATGACCTTCGTGTTCAGCGTCAAAGGCAAAAAAGCCGAACTCCAGGGCCTGAACCTGATCCCTGTGGAAGTGAAACAGGTACAGAACAGCCAGAAAGAACAGGCAAAATAATAGGTGCCGCATAAGCGGCACGTGACAAAAAGGGACTGTGAAAAAATGATTTCTCATTTTTTCACAGTCCCTTTTCCTTTACCGTATCGTTTTCAGTTCTGTCCAGTACTTGTCATACAGGGTGATCCCGTCCCCCAGGTCGTGGAGCCATTCGCCCTCTTTCAGGTGGGTGATGGCGGTGTTCAGCATGGGGTCTGCCAGGTATTCTTTGGAATGGTACTTCCGGGCATTGCTGTTGGGATCGTTGTAGCCGATGGCTTCGTAGTTTTTGGCACTGACCTCCGGATCAAACAGGAAGTTGATGAATTTCTCCGCCAGTTCCTTGTGTTTGGCCCCTTTGGGAATGGCCAGGGTATCCGCCCACACCAGGGTCCCTTCCTTGGGGATCACGAACCCCAGGTTGGGGTTCTCCCGGTAGCTGAAGGAGGCATCCCCGGACCACATGGTGCCGATCCAGCCTTCTTCGGCAATGAATTTCTGCTTCAGGCTGTCCGTATCGTAAGCCAGCACATCGGGGGCCAGGGCCTTCAAATCCTGGAAAGCCTTGGCCAGCTGGGCGGGATCCGTGGAGTTGTTGGACCAGCCGTTCTTCTTCAGGGCCATGCCGAACACTTCCCGGCTGTCGTTGAGCAGGATTACCCGGCCCTTGTAGGCGGGATCCCACAGATCGTTCCAGGAGGTGGGCGGGGTTTTGATGTATTTCTTGTTGTAGACGATTCCGGTCATACCCCAGGTGTAGACCACGGAATAGTCTCCCTTAGGATCGAACTGGGGATGCTGGAGGGTGTCCATCATGTTCCGGGTATTGGGGATGGCGTCCTTATCCAGCTTTTCCAGCATGTTCAGTTTGATCATGGTGGACACCATATAGTCGGAAGGCTGGATCAGATCGTACTGGGCGCCCCCGGCCTGGAGTTTGGCCAGAAGCTCCTCGTTGTTGGCGAACACGTCGTAGTTCACCCTGCAGTTATATTTTTGTTCAAAGGCTTTGATCATGTCCGGGTCGAAATTGTCCGCCCAGCTGAAAATGTTCAGCACCTGTTTCCCGTCATCGGCGGGCTTTTTTTCACTGCTGCAGCCGGTAAGAGCAAGCACCAGGGGCACCAGACACAGGACCAGGAGCCAGGAAAGTTTTTTCACGCAGCATCAGTCCTTTCGGGAAGAATGGTAGCCCTTTTTCTGCAGCAGCTGGGAAATCACCACCAGGGAGACGGTGACCAGCATCATGCAGGTGGACAGGGCGTTGATCTGGGGAGAAATCCCCCGTTTGACCATGGCGTAAATGTACAGGGGCAGGGTGGTGGAATTGGGCCCGGCCACAAAGAAGCTGATCACGAAATCGTCGATGGACAGGGTGAAGGCCATCAGGGCACCGGCCACCACCCCGGGCAGGATCATGGGGAAGGTTATATACCGGAAGGCCTGCCAGGGAGTGGCATACAGATCGCTGGCCGCTTCTTCCAGGTCCTGCCGGCAGCCTTCCAGCCGGGCTCCCACGGTGATGATCACAAAGGAGAGGCAGAAGGTGATGTGGGCGATGATCAGGGTGGTTTTCCCCAGGGGGATCCCGGTCTGGGAGAACAGCACCAGCAGGGACAGCCCCATGACGATTTCCGGGATCAGGATGGGCAGGTACAGCAGGCTGTTGATGAGAAATTTGCATTTGTACTGGTACCGGTGGAGGGCCAGGGCCGCCAGGGTTCCCATGACGGTGGTGACCACTGTGGTGATGGAGGCGATGAGCAGGCTGTTTTCCAGGGCTTCCAGCACCCGGTCATTCTGGAGCAGGGATGCGTACCATTTCAGGGTGAACCCTGTCCACACCGCATTGATCCGGGAATCGTTGAAAGAGTACAGGGACAGGATCAGAAGGGGCAGGTACAAAAAGGCCAGGATGGCCAGGGAATAGGACAGGAGGGTGGCGTTACGCCAGCTTTTCTGCATGGGACTTCCCTCCTTTCTGGGCTTCCAGGGCTTTGTAGTACAGGGCAATCATCACCAGGGAGAGCAGCGCCAGGATAATGGACAGGGCGGATCCGAAAGGCCAGTCCCGGGCAGCCAGGAACTGGTTCTGGATCACGTTTCCCATCAGGGCGCTTTTGGCACCTCCCATAATGTCCGGCACCACGAACATCCCCAGGGAGGAAATGAACACCAGGATGGAACCAGCGGCCACCCCCGGCAGGGTGAGAGGCAGGGTGATCTTACGAAAAGCGGTGAAGGGAGCGGCCCCCAGGTCACTGGCGGCTTCCAGCAGCCGCTTGTCCATCTGTTCCAGAGAAACGTAGATGGGCAGTACCATAAAGGGCAGCAGGGCGTAGACCATTCCCAGCATCACGGCATAGTTGTTGTAGAGCAGGGTCATGGGTACCTGGATCACTCCCAGGTGGAGGAGGAAGGTGTTCACCAGCCCCTGGGCCCGGAGGATGATCACCCAGGAATAGGAACGGATCAGGAAGTTGATCCAGAAGGGGATCATTACCAGGATGATCCCGGCCTGCTGCCATTTTTTGGGCAGCACCATGGCGATGGTATAGGCCACCGGATAGCCCATGGCAAAGGTGAACAGAGTGGTGATGAGCGCCGTGGCCAGGGTGGAGACGAAAATCATCAGGTACAGAGGTTCCAGGAACCGGGTATAGTTGGTCAGGGTCCACTGGAACACCACCTGTCCGTAGGCTGTGCGGGAGGCAAAAGATACGCCCACCACGATCAAAAGGGGCAGGGCAAAGAACAGGGTCAGCCACCCCATGGCCGGCAGCACCAGCAGTTTCCCCCGCTTCATTTCGTCACCTGGACGCCGTCTTTGGCGTCCCAGCTGATGGCCACCCGGTCATCCACTTCCCATTTCCGGTATTCATCATAATATTGGTAGGCAGTGATGATTTCCCGGGTGGAATCCAGCCGGATGAACAGCTTGTCCAGGGTGCCGCAGAACTGGATCTGTTCCACCGTGCCGGTGTGGGCAGGCTGGGTTCCGGCAGCTGCGGCTTCTTCCAGGCTCCGGACATTGATGAACTGGGGCCGGACGGAAAGGAGACGGCTGTCATCCCCGGGCACCGGGAAGAAGTTGTTCTCCCCGATGAAACTGGCGGCAAACCGGCTCCGGGGATACTGGTAGATCCGGGCCGGGGGATCGTCCTGTTCGATCTTCCCGCCGTTGACGATGATGACCCGGTCGCTCATGGTGAGAGCTTCCTCCTGGTCATGGGTCACATAGATGAAGGTGATGCCCAGCCGCTGCTGGAGGTTCTTCAGTTCCAGCTGCATGGTTTTCCGGAGCTTGTAGTCCAGGGCACCCAATGGTTCGTCCAAAAGGAGCACTTTGGGGTTGTTCACCAGGGCGCGGGCAATGGCCACCCGCTGCTGCTGACCGCCGCTCATCTGCTGGGGCCGGCGGTAGCGCAGCTCTTCCAGTTGAGTCAGCTGGAGCACTTCGGACACCCGTTTCTGCTGTTCTTTCTGAGGGACTTTCTTCATCATCAGCCCGAAGCGGATATTTTCCTCCACGGTCATATGAGGGAACAGGGCATAGTGCTGGAACACCATATTCACGTTTCGTTTATAGGGAGCCAGACGGGTTACGTCTTCGTTGTCCAAAAAAATATGGCCCGCCGTAGGCGTCTCCAGACCGGCGATCATGCGCAGCATGGTGGTTTTCCCACAGCCGGAAGGGCCTAGAAGGGTCACGAATTCCCCGTCATAGATTGTCAGGTTCAGGGTAGGGATGATCAGGTTGTTTTCAAATTCCTTGGTGATTCCAACCAGACGAATCATTTCTTTCATCTTTGATTCTCACGACCTTTCTGCAGTTTGCAATCTAATAATTATAGCATGTTTCCTTTCTGAGGAATACAGGAAAAACAGGAAATTTCCCCGGAAAAAACGGGGAGAAACGGGAAAAAACTTGCGTTTTTTTCCGTTTTGTAGTAAACTATCAAGGCTGAATGTGAATTTAGCACTACCGCCCGGAGAGGTTCCCAAAAACTCCGGAAGGAGTTACCGTATTCGGCGAGTCTTGGAATGAGGGAGGTGCAGAATATGTACGCTATTATCCGTACAGGTGGCAAACAGTACCGCGTCAGCGAAGGCGATGTACTGAACGTTGAAAAACTGAACGTTGAAGAAGGCCAGGAAGTCGTTTTTGACGAAGTTCTGACTGTTGTCAACGATGGCGATGTGAAAGTAGGGGCTCCTACCGTAGCCGGCGCCAAGGTAACCGCCAAGGTTGCCAAACAGGGCAAAGCTGATAAGATCTTTGTTTTCAAATACAGAGCTAAATCCAACTATCGGAAACGTCAGGGTCATCGTCAGCCGTTCACCCAGGTTGAAATCACTTCTATCGAAGCCTAAGCCATGATTGCCGTAGACATTTACTACAACAGCCGTGGCAGAATCAGACGGTACAGGGTATCGGGGCATGCGGAGTACAGCCCGGATGGGTTCGACGAAGTGTGCTATGCTGTATCGCTGAATACTCAGGTGGCCGCCAATGGCCTCAATGAAGTCCTCCATCGGAAGGTGGACTACTCCATTGACCAGGAAGACGGCAGCCTGGCTGTAAGACTGGTGGATGAGCCTGATGCGAAGACGGATGCAGTGCTGAAGACCATGGTCTGCGGCCTGCGCCATCTGCAGAAGACCTATTCCCAGGATTATCTCATGATCAAGGAACACAGGAGGTGAACATCGTGTTCGAATTAATCCTTCAATTACACGCTCATAAGAAAGGGTCCGGTTCTACCCACAACGGCCGTGATTCCAACGCACAGCGCATGGGGACCAAAGCCCATGACGGTCAGCTGGTAACCGCAGGTTCCATCATCGTCCGTCAGCGCGGCACCCGTTTCCATATGGGCCAGAACGTTGGCATGGGCAAGGACTACACCATCTATGCGAAAGTGGCCGGCAAGGTTGCTTTTGAAAGATGGGGCAAAGGCCGCCGTACCATCAGCGTTTACCCGGTGGAAGCCGAAGCTTAAAGACCAGAAGGGCTGCCGCATTGCGGCAGCCCTTTTTTTCATGGAAGGACGGGAGAACATGGAGGAAGCCCTGCGGGAACAGGTCCGGGACTTTGCGGCCCGGGGCCTGAAAAGCCTGGAACAGGAAGACATGCCCGATGCCCGGGGAAATCTGGCATTCACCCGGGAAGCCCTCCGGGACCGGAAGGCGGCTGAAAGCAGCTGCAGCCGGGAGGAAATGGCAGTCCTGGACCGGGTGCTGAAGGAAGTGGAAGCCTTCCCCAAACTGGCGGCCAATGCCCGGGATTCCCTCCTGGACCTGGAAGGAGTCCGGTGCTTCGGGGCCGGCCGGTTCCTGATTTTCTACCGGTACAATTCCAATTACGGGCTGGTGACGGTGATCCGGCTGGCCCTGGACCGACCGGAGTGGAAGGAACTGATCCGGGACGGGAAAAAATTCCATTAAAAAAGTTTCACAAAAAAATCATAAATAAATTTGGCGATAGCCCTTATATTATGGTATAATTATTGTCCATGAAGTTTGCTAAAGCAGGATTATATAGGTTTCGCGAGTGCTCAGTGGTTGGACATCGCGTTCCCGCTCAAGTGAGGAGAGGAGCACGAAATGCTGACTGAGAGACATTGCAGGATACAAGGCTGATCAATCTTGATTGTGTTGACTGCCTTGTTTTTTTTGTGTGATAGATTTCTTGGTACTTTCTTCGAAATACCTGCCTAGAGAAAAGGAGTGAGAGACCACATGTTTAAGCCGGTACATAATGGCGACCGCATCCGGTACAGTTATGCTCGGATCAAAGAAGTCCTGAAGATGCCGCATCTGATCGACCTGCAGAGAAAATCTTATGAGTGGTTCATAAGAGAAGGGCTGCACGACGTTTTCAAGGATGTTTCTCCCATCAAGGATTTTACGGACAACCTGGAACTGAGTTTTGAAAACTTCACCATCGGGGATCCCAAATACGATATCGAAACCTGCAAGGAAAAGGATGCCACCTATGCGGCGCCTCTGAACGTGGATGTACGGCTGCTGTACAAGGACACCGGGGAAATCAAGGAATCCACCGTGTTCATGGGGGATTTCCCTCTGATGACCGATACCGGCACCTTTGTGATCAACGGGGCGGAACGTGTCATCGTCAGCCAGCTGGTCCGGTCTCCCGGTGTCTATTACGCCAAGGACATGGATCCCATGGGGAAATTCCTCTACGGGACCACGGTGATCCCCAACCGGGGCGCCTGGATCGAATATGAAACCGATCTGAACGACATTATCTACGCCCGTGTGGACCGGACCCGGAAACTGCCGGCTACGGCACTGCTCCGTGTAATGGGCCTGCCCACCAACGACGACATCATCCAGACCTTCGGGGAACATCCTTTCCTGATGGCTACCCTGGCCAAGGATACCACCAAAAACGAAGAAGATGCCCTGCTGGAAATCTACCGGAAACTGCGTCCCGGCGAACCGGCCAACCTGGAAAACGCCGCCCAGCTGATCAAGAACATCTTCTCTGACAACCGGCGGTATGACCTGGCCAATGTGGGCCGTTACAAGGTCAACAAGAAACTGGGCTGGCGCCAGCGCCTGCTGGGCAAGGAACTGACTTCTCCCATTGCCTTCGAAAATCCCGACGGAACCCGGGGCGAAGTGGTCCTGCCGGCCGGCACCATCATCGGTGACGATGAAATCGATAAAATCGAACAAAGCGGCATTTACAGCGAACCGGGCTATGCGGAAGTCTGGGTGAAATACCAGGAAAAACCGGAACGGATCATTGTGACCAAGGACATCGACGCATCCGTACGGGTGATCACTCCCGCTGATGTAATCGCCTCCTTTGCGTACCTGCTGAACGTAATCGACGGCATGGAAGGCAAGGACGACATCGACCATCTGGGCAACCGGCGTGTCCGCTGCGTAGGGGAACTGCTCCAGAACCAGTTCCGGATCGGCCTGAGCCGTATGGAACGGGTGATCCGGGAACGGATGACTCTCCAGGATGCTGATGTGATCACGCCTCAGGCTCTGATTAACATCCGTCCTGTGGTGGCCGCTGTGAAGGAATTCTTCGGCAGCAGCCAGCTGTCCCAGTTCATGGACCAGAATAACCCTCTGGCTGAACTGACCCATAAACGCCGTCTGTCCGCTCTGGGGCCCGGCGGTCTGTCCCGGGAAAGAGCCGGTTACGAAGTCCGTGACGTGCACGTTTCCCACTACGGCCGTATGTGTCCTATTGAAACCCCTGAAGGCCCCAACATCGGTCTGATCGGGTCTCTGGCCGCCTACGGGGTGGTAAACCGGTACGGCTTCATTGAAACTCCTTATCGGAAAGTGGACAAGAAGACCGGCAAGGTTACCAACGAAATCGTTTACATGACCGCCGACGAAGAAGACAACTACATCGTGGCACAGGCCAACGAACCTTTGAACGATGACGGGTCCTTCGTGAACAGCCATGTAACCTGCCGGGAACGGAACGACGTGCTGTCCATTCCTCCCACCCGGGTGGATTTCATGGACGTATCCCCGAAACAGGTTATGTCCATTGCAGCAGCCCTGATTCCTTTCCTGGAAAACGATGACGCCAACCGGGCTCTGATGGGTGCCAACATGCAGCGTCAGGCTGTGCCTCTGCTGAACCCCAAGGCTCCTGTAGTAGGGACCGGGATGGAATACAAAGTGGCCGTGGACTCCGGCGTGTGCATCCTGGCCAAACATGCCGGGACGGTGAAATACGTCAGCGGCGACAAGATCATCGTGACCCGGGCCGACGGTGCCGGCATCGATGAATACAACGTGCTGAAATTCAAACGCTCCAACCAGAGCACCTGCGTGAACCAGCGCCCCATCGTCTTCAAGGGAGACAAGGTGGAAGAAGGCCAGGTACTGGCTGACGGTCCTGCTACGGACCATGGCGAACTGGCTCTGGGCCGCAATGCCATTGCCGCCTACATGCCCTGGGAAGGCTACAACTACGAAGACGCCGTACTCCTCAGCGAAGACCTGGTGAAGGAAGATGTCTTCACCTCCATCCATATCGAAGAATACAACTGCGACGCCCGGGATACCAAACTGGGGCCTGAAGAAATCACCCGGGACATCCCCAACGTTTCTGAAGAAGCCCTGAAGGACCTGGACGAAGACGGGATCATCCGCATCGGTGCGGAAGTCCGCCCTGGGGATATCCTGGTAGGGAAAGTCACCCCCAAAGGGGAAACGGAACTGAGCGCAGAAGAACGGCTGATCCGGGCCATCTTTGCTGAAAAGGCACGGGAAGTCCGGGACAGCTCCCTGCGGGTACCCCATGGGGAATCCGGGATCATCGTCAGCGTACAGATCTTCACCCGTGAAAACGGGGATGAACTTCCCCCTGGCGTAAGCAAACAGGTCCGCGTCCATATTGTCCAGAAACGGAAGATCAGTGAAGGGGACAAGATGGCAGGCCGTCACGGGAACAAGGGTGTTGTTTCCCGGATCATGCCTCGGGAAGACATGCCGTTCCTGCCCAATGGGGAACCGGTCCAGATCGTGCTGAACCCTCTGGGCGTACCTTCCCGTATGAACATCGGGCAAATCCTGGAAGCCCATCTGGGCTGGGCTGCCTGCGCCCTGGGGATGCGGATCGAATCCGGAGACCCCAAACTGGCAGGCGAACTGAAGGAAGCCGGCTACGATGTGGATAAATACGGCATGCCGGAAACCGTGGACCATGCAGTGCCGGTGGCTGTGCCCGTGTTCGATTCCGCCCGGGAAGACGACATGGAAAAGACCCTGAAGCTGGCTGGTGTGGATCCCAGCGGGAAGACCACTCTGTACGACGGCCGTACCGGGGAACCTTTCGACAACCCGGTTACCGTAGGCTGCATCTACTACTTGAAACTCCACCATCTGGTTGCGGACAAGATCCATGCCCGTTCCACCGGTCCGTACTCCCTGGTTACCCAGCAGCCTCTGGGTGGTAAAGCCCAGTTCGGCGGCCAGAGATTCGGGGAAATGGAAGTGTGGGCCCTGGAAGCTTACGGGGCTGCCTACACTCTGCAGGAAATCCTCACTGTCAAGTCCGATGACGTGGTGGGCCGTGTAAAAGCCTACGAAGCCATCGTGAAGGGCGAAAACATCCCTGAACCGGGTGTGCCTGAATCCTTCAAGGTACTGGTGAAGGAAATGCAGAGCATCGGTCTGGATATCCAGGTACTGGATGAAGACGATGACGAAATCGATCTGGATGATGAAGACGAAGATATCGGAATGGGCGACATCGCCAGAGAGCTGGATATGGACATGGCCAACAAGGCTCCCCATACCGCAGCCAATGTAGGTGAAGAAACCCCGGCCCAGTCCAGTGAAGAAGAACTGAGCCCTGACGAAGACCAGCCGGAAGGCAGCGACTTCGACGTGATTGCCGATATCGGGAACATGAATCTGGATGATTCCCACGACAACGGCGATGACAACGGGTCTGATGCAGAGTAGGAAGGAGTGAGTGCTCTTGTTGGACGTAAATAAATTTCATTCTATGAGAATCGGTCTGGCCTCTCCGGAGAAGATCAGAGCCTGGTCCCACGGGGAAGTGACCAAACCGGAAACCATCAACTATAGAACCCTGAAACCGGAACGGGACGGCCTGTTCTGTGAACGGATCTTTGGGCCCACCAAAGACTGGGAATGCCACTGCGGCAAGTACAAACGCATCCGCTACAAGGGTGTGGTCTGCGACAAATGCGGCGTGGAAGTCACCCGTTCCAAGGTCCGCCGTGACCGGATGGGATCCATCGAACTGGCCGCTCCTGTCTCTCACATCTGGTACTTCAAAGGGATTCCCTGCCGGATGGGCGCCATCCTGGACATCGGCCAGAGAGCTCTGGAAAAAGTCCTGTACTTTGCCAGCTACATCGTCCTGGATCCAGGGGATACCAACCTGACCAAGAAACAGCTGCTTACCGAAGCGGAATACCAGGAAAAACTGGATGAATACGGTCCCACTTTCCGGGTGGGCATGGGCGCAGAAGCCATTAAGGAACTGCTCCATGAAATCAACGTGGAAGAACTGACCAAGGAACTGCGGGCAGCTCTGAAGACGGAAACCAGCCTCCAGAAAAGACGGAACATCGTCCGCCGTCTGGACGTGTGTGAAGCCTTTCTGAAGAGCGGCAACAAGCCGGAATGGATGATCATGGATGTAATCCCGGTCATCCCTCCCGACCTGCGCCCCATGGTCCAGCTGGACGGTGGCCGGTTTGCCACCAGTGACCTGAACGACCTGTACCGTCGGGTAATCAACCGGAACAACCGTCTGAAACGGCTCCAGGAACTCCAGGCTCCGGACATCATCGTCCGGAACGAAAAACGGATGCTCCAGGAAGCCGTGGATGCCCTCATCGACAACGGCCGTCGGGGCCGTGCCGTAACGGGCCCTGGCACCCGTCCTCTGAAATCCCTGTCCGATATGCTGAAAGGGAAACAGGGCCGGTTCCGTCAGAACCTGCTGGGGAAACGGGTTGACTATTCCGGCCGTAGCGTAATCGTGGTAGGGCCTGAAATGAAAATGCACCAGTGCGGTCTGCCGAAAGAAATGGCACTGGAACTGTTCAAGCCCTTTGTGATGAAGCGCCTGGTGGAAACCGGCGCCGCCACCAACATCAAGAGCGCCAAACGGATGGTGGAACGGGCTACCAACGCTGTATGGGATGTACTGGAAGACGTAATCAAAGAACATCCCGTACTGCTGAACCGTGCCCCGACCCTGCACAGACTGGGTATCCAGGCTTTCGAACCGATCCTGTCCGAAGGCCGGGCCATCAAGCTGCATCCTCTGGTCTGCACTCCTTACAACGCCGACTTCGACGGGGACCAGATGGCTGTCCATCTGCCTCTGTCTGCGGAAGCCCAGGCTGAAGCACGGGTGCTGATGATGTCCGTCAACAACATCCTGGCACCCAAAGACGGGAAACCCATTACCGTTCCTACCCAGGATATGGTACTGGGGGCCTACTACCTGACCATCTTCAAGGATGGAGCCAAAGGGGAAGGCCGCCGGTTCATCAGCTTCGACGAAGCCCGTCTGGCTTACTTCAACCATGTGATCGACCTCCAGGCCCGGATCAAGGTGAAGGTTCCCAATGCGGAAATCTTCCCGGAACCCTCCGACAAGGGCGAAAGCCTGGTTACCACCTCCATGGGCAACATCATCTACAACTCTGAACTGCCTGTGGAAATGCGGTATTACTCCAAACAGGAAGACGGCACCTGGCTCCTGGGCAAACTGATCGACAAGAAGGAACTGGGCCGTCTGGTTGCCAAGGCCCACAAGCTGTACGGCAACTTCGGTACCGCCCGGGTACTGGATATCGTCAAGAAACTGGGCTATGACAACGCCTGCAAATCCGGTCTGTCCATTGCCGCTTCCGATATCAAGATCCCGAAAGAAAAAGCTTCCATCCTGGCTGCTGCTGAAAAGCAGGTAGACAAAGTGGAAACCATCTTCAACCGCGGTCTCATGAGCGATGACGAACGGTACCGCAAGGTTATCGCCATCTGGGACAAGGCTACCGAAGACGTGGCCAATGCCCTGATGAAACACACCATGGACCCCTTCAACCCTGTATACATGATGGCCAACTCCGGTGCCCGTGGTAACGTGCAGCAAATCCGTCAGCTGGCCGGCATGCGCGGTCTGATGGCTGACCCTTCCGGCCGGATCATCGACCGACCCATCAAATCCAACTTCCGTGAAGGCCTGACCATTCTGGAATACTTCATTTCTTCCCACGGCGCCCGGAAAGGTCTGACCGATACCGCACTGCGTACCGCAGACTCCGGTTACCTGACCCGCCGTCTGGTAGACGTGGCCCAGGATGTTATCGTCCGGGAAGACGACTGCGACGTAACGGGTATGAACCTGGTTCGGGAACGGGCACGGTTCTGCAAGGCTGTCCTGGGTTCCAGCCAGCACAAGCTGAAGGATTACGTGATCGGCCGCACCCTGGCTGCCGGCGTCATGAATCCGGAAGATGACTCTCTGCTGGCGGAAGCCGACACGGTGGTCACCGAAGAAGTCTACGACCGTCTCATGGCCGCCCATATCCTGGAAATCAGCCTGTATCCGGCTGATGAGGAAAGCGGCGAAGAACCGGAAACCGTGGCCATCAACGTGCCGGAAGAAAAGGTGAAAGCCGCCTTCCGGGAACACATGACCCATCATTTCCTGGACAAACAGGTGGAAGAAGACATTGTCAACGAAAAGGACGAAGTCCTGGCCAAGGCCGGAGACAAGTTCACCGCTGACGTGATCGAAAAGATCCTGGCTGACGGGACTGTAAAGGAACTGAAGATCCGGAACAACGAAGTGGACGGCGTCTATGTGGAAGCCATCACTTCCGGGAAGAACAAGAGCACGGTACTGGAATCTCTCCGTGACCGTCTGGTGGGTCGTACCCTGGCGGAAGACATTGCTGACAAAGACGGCAAGGTCATTTACCACATCAACGACTACATCACCGAAGATATGGCTGATGTGATTGCTGATCTCCGGGAAAAAGTCAAGATCCGTTCCGTACTGACCTGCAAATCCCACTTCGGGGTGTGCCGTGCCTGCTATGGCCGGAACCTGGCTACCGCAAAGAAGGTGGAAGTGGGCGAAGCCGTCGGCACCATTGCTGCCCAGGCCATTGGCGAACCGGGTACCCAGCTGACCATGAGAACCTTCCACACCGGCGGTGTTGCCGGTGCTGACGATATCACCCAGGGTCTTCCCCGTGTAGAAGAACTGTTCGAAGCACGGAAACCGAAACACCCTGGCATCCTGACCGAAGTAGCCGGGACGGTGGAAATCCAGGAAAAGGACGATGGCCGTTTCGTGGTGATCCACAAGGAAGACGGTACGGATGAATCCTACCATATTCCGTACGGCGCTAAGATCCATGTAGCTGAAGGGGACAAAGTGGAAGTGGGCGACCGGCTCACCGAAGGGTCCCTGAACCCCCACGACATCCTGCGGATTTCCGGTCCTGCCGCCACCCGGCATTACCTGGTGCAGCAGGTCCTGGGCGTTTACAAATCCCAGGGCGTGGAAATCAACGACAAGCACGTGGAAGTCATGGTCCGTCAGATGATGCGGAAGTACAAGATCGACGAAGCCGGCGACACCAATATGCTGCCGGGCTCCGTAGTGGATATCGCTCAGTTTGAAGACGAAAACGATGAAGTCCTGGCCGAAGGGAAACAGCCGGCTACCGGCCATCCCATCCTGCTGGGGATCACCAAGGCTTCTCTGGCCACCGATTCCTTCCTGTCCGCCGCTTCCTTCCAGGAAACCACCCGGAACCTCACCGATGCCGCCATCAAAGGCAAGGTGGATCCGCTGCTGGGTCTGAAAGAAAACGTCATCATCGGGAAACTGATCCCTGCCGGGACTGGTATGCCCAAGTACCGGAACATCCAGCTGAAGATCCATCGTCCGGCAGAAGCCGCCGAGGAAACTCCCGCTGCGACCGAAGCACCTGCAGCAGACAACACTGCAGAAGCACCGGTGGAAGAATAAATAAAAATGGGGTGCTGCACATTTCGTGCAGCACCCTATTTTTAGTCGCGACCGGGGGTGTGAATCCTTTCACATCCCCTTTTATTTCATCCCCGCCAGGATCTCCTGGCGCTTTTTTTCTGTGATGGGCTCCAGGTTCCTTGTCCGGATCCACTTTTTCAGTTCCGGCAGGCTCAAGGCGTGGGCCCGGGAGGCTTCGTCCAGCTGGAACACGGGGTCTGCATAATTATCCGCTCCAATGATAAAAGTATGGATGGGTAAAAGGGGACTGTGGGCCGTTTCCAGCGATTTTGTCAGTTTTTCCCGTTCTTTCTCCAGAAGTGGCAGGGGATTGGGAATTTCGGTAATTCCAGAATTGTCTTTCAACTTCCATTGTTCGTCCCGTTCCGAACTTTGTATTCTGTATCCATGATACACTACCCGAAGCAGCAGGATGTCATGGGGAAGGAGGATACAGATGGAATCTGGTGAAAAAGTGAATGGAAAAGGAGAAACTTCAATAAAATCATCCCGAGAACCAGATTTTACAGCTTTTAACACCCGTTTTCTTCCGCCTGCAAAAGTCCGGTTCTTCTTCATCTTCCGGATCCAAAAATAGAATACCAGGACCCCGGTCAGAAGCACAAGAAAGAAAATCAGGTATTCTTTCAGGGAATGTAGCTTCCATACGGTCATATTGGGGAAAATCTGTATCACAACTTCTTCCATTTTTTCTTTCAATCCTTTCCTGTTACAAAATCATAAGGTAAAACTTGTACAGATTATAACATATGGAAAGTATACACGTCCAGAGGAAAGAAAAACTGGACAAGGGTAGGAAAATAATGGTATTATATAAACAATTCCTTTGGAAAGAATGAGAATGTTTGATATTTTGGCTCCAATGCAGTTTTTGATATACTGCATTCAGCATACAATACTTTCTTTGAAGGGGGTTGTCATTCAATGGTCGCAAAAAACGCAGCAAAACAAACTTGGGTGGACCGTTTCCTGAACACCATCGAAACGGTGTGCAACAAATTGCCGCCGCCCGCCATTCTGTTCGTGGTCTTATTTCTTATTACTGCTGTGATTGGTGCCGGATTGACCAGCACGGGCTTCAGCCTGACCAACCCGGCAACGGGGAAGGCCGTTGTTTCTCAGAATCTGTTTTCCAAGGCAGGGGTCCAGTGGCTGCTGACCAATTTGGTGAAGAACTTCACCGGATTTGCTCCTCTGGGTCTGGTAATCACCATGACCATGGCCATCGGGTTCTGTGAAGAATCCGGTCTCCTGGTGGCTCTGCTGAGACGTTCTCTGAAGAATGTGCCTCCAGGAGTGGTTCCTTATCTGATCGCTTTCCTGGGGACTTGCGGGAACATTGCATCTGATACGGCGATGATCGTGATTCCCCCTCTGGCCGCCATTGTGTACATCGGGGTCAAGAAACACCCGGTGGTAGGCATGATGGTAGGGTATGCCGGGGCACAGGCCGGGTTCACTGCCAACCTGATGGTGGCCGGGACTGACTCCCTGCTCCAGGGGCTCACCAACCAGGCCATCGATGCGTTCCTGGGCGCTCCTGGGCTGTTTGCAGTGGATGTGACCTGTAACTGGTACTTCCTGTTTGTATCCACCTTCCTCTGCGGTGCTGTCATCGGCTGGGTGTCCATCCACATCATTGAACCCCGGTTCCCTCAATATGAAGGATCCGAAGAAGAAGCGCTGCTGGAAGAAGTGACTCCCCTGGAAATCAAGGGGCTGCACAATGCCGGCCTGGCCTGCCTGCTCTACATCGCCATTGTGATTTTGGGCTTCAAGATGCAGATCCTGTCCAAGGACGGGGTGACCGTAGTGGGATCCCTGATGCTGAAAGGCCTGATCCCTCTGCTGTTCTTCCTGTTCAGCATTGCGGGCATTGTTTATGGGAAGACCACCGGAAAATTCACCACGGTGAAGAGCATCAACTCTGCCATGGTGAAGCAGATGAGCGGCATGGGCGCCTATGTGGTGTTCTGCTTCTTCTGCGGCCAGTTCCAGGGTCTGTTCAACTGGACCAAGCTGGGGACCCTGCTGGCCATCAGCGGGGCCAACTTCCTAAAGGGTGTAGGCTTTACCGGGATTCCCATGTGCATCGCCTTCATCCTGATTTCCGCGTTCGTCAACATCTTCGTGTCTTCCGGCTCTGCTAAATGGGCCATTTTCGCGCCGATTTTCGTTCCCATGTTCATGCTGCTGGGCTACCATCCTGGCTTTACCCAGCTGTTGTACCGGCTGGGTGACTCTCCGGGGAACTGCTTCACTCCCATGAGTCCCTACATCTGGATGATCCTCAGTGTGGCCCAGGAAAAATACATGCCGGACTGCGCCATCGGGACCCTGATTTCCAACATGATCCCCATTGCCGTTGTCCTGCAGATTGCCTGGATTATCTTCCTGGTGATCTGGATGACCTTGGGTGTGCCTTTTGGACCGGGCGTGGGCATTGCCCTGCCGGCCGGAGTGCTGTAAGTTTTGTGTGCCGCCTGGCGGCACACGGTCTCGGGTCTCGAGTCTCGGGCCGATGGATAGAACCCGTCCCAAACGGACGGGTTCTTTTTTATTGGGGAATACGGCAGTTGAAAGGAGGGCATCCGAACGATACTTCTCATTGTCAGTGCCAGTAAGGAATCCGGATAGAAAGGGCAGGGACGGTGCAGGCGGATGGGGCTGTTCTGTTTTGGAGATGGGGGAATACACTTTAGTATGGAAAAGAAAGAATCTGCAATTTTCTGTTAAAATCAGCAAACTATGTTCTTGCTGCAGAACCAAGGAGACTGGAACGAATTGGAGTGGAAAGTCGGAACAAAAAATGAAAAATATCCCGAGAATGTCCGTATGAAATGGACTTTTCTTCAGAAAATTATTTTAAATTCAACAATTTTGTCCTGGTTTCTGATATAATATGGGAGAAATCTTGTAATATTCTTGACAATGTCTCTGAATTTCTTTTCAGAGAACATCCGGATCCTTTTGGAAAAAGAAAAATATTGTCTCTTTCCAGTGGAACCGAAACAAAGGAGGACTCTCAATGGAAACCAAGAACGCAACAAAAAACAGTCTGTTGGACCGCTTCCTGAATACGGTAGAGCGGGTCTGCAACAAACTGCCGCCCCCGGCCATTCTGTTCTGCATCCTGTTTGTAATCACCGCCGTGGTGGGGGCCATCTGCACCCAGGCAGGCTTCGCTCTGGAAAACCCTGCTTCCCACAAAATCGTAACCTCCCAGAACTTCTTCACCACCGCCGGCATCCAGTGGCTGCTGACTACCCTGGTGAAGAACTTCACCGGATTCGCTCCTTTGGGCCTGGTAATCACCATGACCCTGGCCATCGGATTCTGTGAAGAATCCGGTATGTTGGCGGCTCTCCTCCGCCGGTGCATGAAAGGGGTGCCTCCGTCCCTGGTGCCCTTTATTGTGGCCTTCCTGGGGGTCTGCGGCAACATCGCCTCTGATACGGCCATGGTGGTAATCCCGCCCCTGGCGGCTGTGGCCTATATCGGGGTCCGGAAACATCCTGTAGTGGGGATGATGGTGGGCTTTGCCGGTGCGGAAGCCGGTTTCGGGGCCAACCTGATGATTGCCGGCACCGACTCCCTGCTCCAGGGGCTCACCAACCAGGCCATTGACGGGTTCTTCGGCAAGGCCGGGGTCTTTGCGGTGGATGTGACCTGCAACTGGTACTTTATGTTTGCCTCCACCTTCCTGTGCGCTTTTATCATCGCTCTGGTTTCCATCAAGATCGTGGAACCCCGGTTCGGGGTCTATGACGGTCCGGGAGCCGATGAGGAACTGGGAGAAGTGAAGCCCATCGAAGTGAAGGGGCTGAACCGGGCCGCTTTGGTTGTGGTGGCCTACATCCTGGTGCTGGTGGCCGGATTCTTCGCCGGAGTCCTGTCCAAGGACGGGCACACCTTCGTAGGATCCCCTCTGCTGAAAGGGCTGATTCCCCTGCTGTTCGTCATGTTCAGCCTGGCCGGGCTCACTTACGGGTTCACCACCGGGTCCTTCAAGACCATCAAGGATGTAAACAAGGCCATGGTCCATCAGATGAGCGGCATGGGCGCCTTTGTGGTGTTCTGCTTCTTCTGCGGCCAGTTCCAGGCCCTGTTCAGCTGGACCCATCTGGGGACCCTGCTGGCCATCGGTGGGGCTGACTTCCTGAAGAATGTGGGCTTTACGGGCCTGCCCATGTGCGTGCTGTTTGTATTGATTACCAGCCTGGTGAACATCTTCATGTCCTCCGGGTCCGCCAAGTGGGCCATCTTTGCCCCCATCTTCATTCCCATGTTCATGCTGCTGGGGTATCATCCCGGCTTTACCCAGCTGCTGTACCGGTTGGGGGATTCTCCCACCAACTGCTTTACCCCTATGAATCCCTATCTGTGGATGATCCTCAGTGTGGCTCAGGAAAAATACATGCCTAAGGCGGCCATCGGCACCCTGGTGTCCAACCTGATCCCCATTGCCGTCTGCCTGCAGATTGCCTGGATCATCTTCCTGATTGGCTGGATGACCCTGGGGCTGCCCATCGGGCCGGGGGTGGAAATGGCCCTGCCGGCGGGAGTGCTGTAAGAATAGAAAAAATGCTGTACCGTTGATGGGGGCTGTTGCATGCGCAACAGCCCCTTAGTCTGAAGTATGAAGTCGGAAGTCTCAGGACAGGATCCGTCTGGCTGGACGGATCCTTTTGATTCTGTAAAACCAGAATTGCAATCAATCTGAGAGATCATTTCGTCCAAAGGTTCTACACATTCAAAAAATTTGCCTGCAAATTTAACCTTCGGCTCCAGACTTCAGACTCCAGACTTGAGCCGCTATGCGGCTCTACAGCTAAGGGGGTGTTGCACGGAACGTGCGACACCCCCCTTTATTATTGACTGATTCCGGTAAACAAAGCTATAATTTAACTTTATGGAGGAAGTTATGGAACCGATCATTGAAACGAAAAATCTCACCCATACCTATGTGGATGGGCAAAATCAGGAAATGACCGCGCTCCAGGGTATCGATCTGTCCATTGCCCCCGGCGAATTTGTCGCCATTATCGGGACCAACGGCAGCGGCAAGTCCACCCTGGCCCGTCATTTCAACGGTCTCCTGACCCCTACCAGCGGACATTGTCTGGTGGGCGGTCTGGATACCGCCATAGAAGAAAATCTCTGGCCGGTGCGCCAGACGGTGGGCATGGTGTTCCAGAACCCGGACAACCAGATTGTGGCAGCCATTGTGGAGGAAGATGTGGCTTTCGGGCTGGAGAACATCGGTGTCCCCGGGCCGGAAATCCGTCCCCGGGTGGAAAAAGCCCTGGCGGCCGTGGATATGTTGGATTATGCCAAACGGGCCCCTCACCGGTTGTCCGGGGGCCAGAAACAGCGGGTGGCCATTGCCGGGGTACTGGCCCTGGAACCCCGGTGCATCGTCTTTGACGAGCCCACCGCCATGCTGGATCCCAAGGGACGGAAGGAAATCGTCTCCACGGTGCTGAAGCTGAACAAAGAAAAGCATATCACCATTGTGTACATTACCCATAAAATGGAAGAGGCCATCCTGGCCGACCGGATCATCGCCATGGAAAAAGGGAAGATCGTCCTGGAAGGGACACCCAAGGAAGTATTCACCCAGGTGGACCGGATCCGGGGCCTGGGGCTGGAATGCCCCCTGGCGGCGGAAGTGGCGGATGCCCTGGACAAACAGGGCCACCGGCTGCCGCCCATCATTACCCATAAGGAGTTGTGTGAAGCATTATGTCCATCCAAGTAGACCATATCTCCTATACCTATATGACCCATACCAGCCTGGAAAAGAAGGCCCTGGATGATGTGAGCTTCACCCTGGAAAAAGGGGAGTTCGTGGCTCTCATCGGCCATACCGGCAGCGGCAAATCCACCCTGGCGGAGCATCTCAACGGACTGCTCCATCCCATGGCGGGGAAGGTGCTGGTGGACGGGGTGGACCTGGCGGCAAAGACTCCGGAAGCCAAGACGGCCCGGAACCGGGTGGGCATGGTGTTCCAGTATCCGGAACACCAGCTGTTTGCGGAAACCATCTACGAAGACATCGCTTTCGGGCCCCGGAACCAGGGAAAGTCCGAACCGGAGGTGGAAGAAGCGGTGCGCAGCGCCATGGAATTCGTAGACCTGGATTTCGACACCTTCGCCCAGCGGTCACCCTTCCAGCTTTCCGGGGGGCAGATGCGCCGGGTGGCCATTGCCGGGGTGGTGGCCATGGAACCGGATTACCTGATCATGGACGAACCCAGTGCCGGGCTGGATCCCATCAGCCGGGACAGCATCTTCGGCCAGTTGCGGAAAATCTTCGAGAAACGGAAAATGGGGGTGCTGCTGATCACCCACAGCATGGAAGAAGCCGCCCAGTACGCCAGCCGGCTCCTGGTCATGAGTGACAGCCGTCTCCAGCTGGACGGTCCGGCCCGGGAGCTGTTCACCCATGAACGGGAAAAACTGGAATCCCTTTCCGTGGACGTGCCGGAAAGCGTGAAACTGGCGGAAGAACTCCGGAACCAGGGCCTGCCCATTGAAGGGACGCCCCTCACCAAAGAAGAACTGATCCGGGCCATTGACAAAGCAAAGGGGTGGAAAACATGCTGACAGACATTACCCTGGGACAGTACTATCCCGGGAATTCCTGCATCCACCGGCTGGATCCCCGGACCAAGATCCTGGCGGTGCTGTTCTATATGGTCATGGTGTTCCTGGCCAATTCGCCCCTTTCCTACGGGATCCTCATCGGGTTCATCGTGCTGGGGGCTGCCCTGGCAAAACTGCCGGCAGGACTGCTGCTCCGGTCCATCAAGCCCCTGTGGATCATCATCCTGCTGACTATGGTGATCCATTTTGTCACGGATCCGGGGGAAGCCCTGTGGCACTGGAAGTTCATCACCGTCACCAGAGAAGGGATCGTGCTGGGGGTGAAGATGTCCCTGCGGCTGGTCCTGCTGCTCCTGGTGTCTTCCCTGATGACCTTCACCACGTCTCCCATTGTGCTGACCGACGGCATTGAATCCCTGCTCCGTCCCTTCAAAAAAATCGGGGTGCCGGCCCACGAACTGGCCATGATGATGACCATCGCCCTCCGGTTCATTCCCACCCTGCTGGAGGAAACAGACCGGATCATGAAGGCCCAGATGTCCCGGGGGGCGGATTTTTCCTCCGGGAACATCATGAAGCGGGCCAAAAACATGCTGCCCATCCTGATTCCCCTGTTCATCTCCTCCTTCCGCCGGGCGGACGAACTGGCTCTGGCCATGGAAGCCCGGTGCTACCGGGGCGGGGAAGGACGGACCCGGATGCATGAACTGGTCTACGGCAAAGCCGATGCCCTGACCGGGCTGGTGATGCTGGCCCTGTTTGCCCTGCTGGCCTTCCTGCGCTGGGGGATCCCCGCATGATCCGGACCATTAAAGCCACAGTGGCCTATGACGGAACCCGTTACCAGGGGTTCCAGCGGCAGAAAAACGGGGTGGGGGTCCAGCAGGTGCTGGAAAAGGCCCTGACGGAAGTGCTGAAGGAACCCATCCTGATCAAGGCCGCCGGACGGACCGATGCAGGGGTCCACGCCCTGGGCCAGGTGATTTCCTTTGCCACCAGTTCCCGGATCCCGCCGGAAAACTACCGCCGGGCACTGGAACCCCATCTGCCGCCGGACATTGCTATCCGGGAAGCGGAAGTGGTCCGGGATGATTTCCACGCCCGGTTCGACGCGGTGGACAAGACCTACCAGTATAAAATCTATTATTCCCCCCTGCCGGATCCAACCCAGCGGAACACCACCTGGGAGATCCGGGAGAAACTGGATGTGGAGGCCATGAACCGGGCGGCGGCCCTGCTCCTGGGAAAGCATGACTTCACCTCCTTCAAGAACCAGGGAAGCCAGGATACCTCGCCGGTGCGGACCCTGACCGAAGCCCGGTGGGTCCAGGACGGAGATCTGTACACCTTCACCATCACCGGGGACGGATTCCTGTACCGGATGGTCCGGAACATCGTGGGCTGCCTGGTCCGGGTGGGCACGGGCCAGTGGAATGAAGAAGATTTCGCCCGGGTGATGGCGGCCAAAAACCGGAAACAGGCCGGTATGGCCGCCCCGGCCCAGGGGCTGTATCTGATGAGGGTGAGGTATTAGGGCGCTGTGAAAAAATCATCCACAGCGCCTTTATTTCGCTTGCGTCAGCTGGCTTCCATCGGCTAGAGACTAGAGACTAGAGACTAGTGACGGGGTGTGAAAAAGCATTTTTTCACACCCCCTTTTGCTATAGCCTTAATCTATATCACTCCATAACTCCCCCCTATTTGCCGAATTTCCTTTTTTACAGTACACTGTTAGGTGAACATTTTGTAAAGAGGAAAGGAAGTTTTAGGATGAAAAACGTGTGGAACAGGAAATTGACAGGGGCTGTGCTGACGGCAGTGGTCCTGGGGAGCCCTGCAGCAGCCTGGGCAGCGGATGCCCCTGTGGAAGGCAAAGACGAAACCATCGTGATCACCGCCAACCGGCTGAAGAACACCAAAGCGGATACGCCGGCGGATGTGACCGTGATCACCAGCCAGCAGATCTCCGACCGGGGCTACCGGACGGTCACCGATGCCCTGGAGGATGTGCCGGGGGCGCGGGTCTTGGATGCCAGTGGTCCGGCTTTTGAACGGCGGGTGATCCTGAACGGGGACGACCGGGTGGTCGTGATGGTGGATGGCCGCCGGATCAACTACAGCATGGGCTCCACCAATGGGAAATCCACTTTTGACGCCAATACCCTTCCCGGGGTCAGCATGATCGACCGGATCGAAGTGGTGAAAGGCGGGGCTTCCACCCTGTACGGGGCAGATGCCGTAGGCGGCGTGATCAACATCATCACCAAGACTCCCGAAGAGACCACCGGCACAGTCCATGTGGGCTATGGCTCCTGGGGTACCCAGGCCCTGGGCCTGTCTTTCGGCGGAAAGCAGAATAAAACCGGGTTCCAGGTAGGAGTGAACCGGAACAAGGCTTCTTATCTGAAGTATAAGGATACCAACGGGGATACCAAAAGATGGGACGGCCAGTCCGACTACACCCAGGATGCCATTTCCCTGAAACTGACCCAGGACTTCACCAAAAGTGACGGCCTGACGGTGAACTACGATTACTCCAATCTGGATGGGAATTTCCATTCCGGGCTGTACACCTATGGCATGCCCAATATGGACCAGCGTCATGCAACGAAAAAGACCAACAATGTGGGCGTGCGGTATGACTGGAACCGGGATGCCGGGAACTCCGGCTATGTGCAGGCTTACAGAAATTACTACGCATACAGCAATTTCGGGACATTCTCTTATAATGACGGGGATATGAATGAAACGGACTGGGGTCTGGAAGGACAGCAGAATTTCGTCCTCAGCGATACCAATACCCTGGTGGCTGGGCTGGAATACCGGAATGCCAAAGTGGACCACGTGGGCATCTATACGGATGGGAAATACAACAACAAAGCCGTATTCCTCCAGGATCAGTGGAAATTTGCTCCCACCTGGCAGCTGAACACCGGCGTCCGGTATGATGACCACAGCAAAGCCGGCAACCGGACCACTGGCAGTGTGGCCGTGAACAAAAAGTTCAGCAAGGACAGCAATGCCTATATCAGCTGGAATTCCGTGTTCAGAGCCCCGACCACCGATGATCTGTTCTATCGGGATTCTTATGATTTCATGCGGGGAAATGAAAACCTGAAGCCGGAAACCGGGAATGTGTGGAGTGCCGGGTACAACTTCAAAATCGATCCAAAAACCGATGTGGGCATCACCGGCTTCTACAGCCAGCTGAATGACGCCATTCGGTGGGCCGACTATGGGTACTACTGGCAGGCGGAAAACATCAACAAGCAGAAGAAACGGGGCATGAGCCTGTCCGTGACCCACCACCTGAACAAGCTGTGGGAACTGAATGCCGCTTACACCTATGTGAAGGTGGAAGACGACAAGAACGACGGCAAGGGCTATGTGAAGGATGTAAGCTATGCACCCAACTACTACCAGGCCGGTGTCCGGTACCATGACACCAAATGGAATGTGTCCCTGACCGGCCGGGGTGGTTCCGGTCTGTCCGGCGAAAAGTACGGGGAACACAATTATTTCACCCTGGACCTGGCTGCCCGGTACAAGTTCACCCACAACTGGACCGGCTTTGCCAACTTCTACAACCTGAACAACGCAGCCTATGCAGAATACAGCGGTGTATTCAACAACCAGGATATCTATCCCATGCTCGGCCGTCGGATCATTGTAGGGGCGGAATATTCGTTCTGACAACAAAAAAGGAAGAATGCAGAGTGAAGAGTGCAGAGCGGGACGGAAGGAATTAACGGTCCATTGCTGAAATTTGCCTGCAAATTTTTCCTTTGGCTGGAGACGAAAGACTGGTGCAAGAAGGGGGCCACTCTGTGGCCCCCTTCTTGCATTCCCTCCCAGATATGATATAATAATCCCGAAACAACAGCATAAGTTTTGTCTTTGGGGAGGGGTGCGATTCCCTACCGGCGGTAAAGTCCGCGAGCCTCGGCACGAATCGGTGGAATTCCGATACCGACAGTACAGTCTGGATGAGAAAAGACAGTTTCGGAAAAGTGTATTTGCCGTGCTATCCTCCCCTGGATGGCATGGCTTTTGTTTTTACTGTAATCTTGAAAGCGGGTGAACCTGTGACAGACGAAGAATATATGCAGATGGCCCTGGATCTGGCGGAAAAAGCCCGGGGCTGCACCAGTCCCAATCCCCTTGTAGGCTGCGTCATCGTAAACCCGGAAGGGAAGATCGTAGGGAAGGGCTACCATCACAAGGCCGGCCAGCCCCATGCGGAAATCATGGCCATGCGGGATGCGGGAGACCAGGTGGAAGGCTGCACCGCCTATGTGACCCTGGAGCCCTGTTCCCATTACGGCCGCACCGGCCCCTGCTGTGAAGCCCTGATCAAGGCGGGCATCAAAAAAGTGGTGGCCGCCGCTGATGATCCCAACCCGAAAGTGTCCGGACGGGGCTTTGCCCGGCTCCGGGAAGCAGGGGTGGAAGTGGTCCGGGGGGTGCTGGCGGACAAAGCCAACCGGCAGAACGAGGTGTTCATGCACTGGATGAAGACGGGACGCCCTTTTGTGGCCCTGAAATACGCCATGACCCTGGACGGAAAGATCGCCACGGCTTCCGGGGATTCCAAATGGATCTCCAATGAACAGTCCCGGACTTATGCCCATCGGCTACGGAGCATCTACGACTGCATCCTGGTGGGCAAGAACACGGTGCTCAACGACGATCCTTCCCTGACCTGCCGTCTGGTGGAAGGGAAGAATCCCCTTCGGATTGTCCTGGACAGCCATTGCCAGCTGCCCATGGACCGGAAGGTGTTCACCGACGGAGCAGCCAAGACCCTCCTGGTCACCTCCCTGAAGGCGGACCGGGAAAAGGTGGCGGCCTTCCAGGCCCTGGACCAGGTGACCGTATGGCAGATCCCGGAAAAACACGGGGCCCTGGATCTGGGGATCCTGTTGGACAGACTGGGCCAGCAGGAAAAGACCAGCCTCCTGGTGGAAGGGGGCAGCCAGGTCCACGGTGCCTTCTTTGATGAGAAACTGGCCCAGCGGATCTATGCCTTCATCGCTCCCTGCCTGATCGGGGGAAAACGGAACCTGAGCCCCATCGGAGGCCGGGGCGCCCGGAACATGGACCTCCGGGTGACCCTCCTGGAACCTCACTACGAGGCCTTCGGCACGGACCTGATGGTCACCGGTCTGTTGGAAAGGAGCTGATCCCATGTTTACGGGACTCATTGCGGAACTGGGCAAGGTGGAGGACCTGCGCCGGGAACAGAATTCCTACCGGCTGACCATTGCCGCCCAGACCATCCCACCCCTTCTGAAAATCGGGGAAAGCGTCTGCTGCAACGGGGCCTGCCTGACGGTGACGAAATTCGACAGCCAGCGGTTCACGGTGGACGTAATGCCGGAAACCGCCCGCCGGACCACCATCGGTTCCCTGAAGAAGGGGGACCGGATCAACCTGGAACGGACCCTCCATGTAGGGGACGGACTGGATGGGCACATTGTCAGCGGCCATGTGGACGGGGTAGGGACCATTGTGAAGATCCGTCCTGAAGGGATCGCCAAGGTCACCACCATCAGCTGCAGCCCGGACCTGCTCCGGGGCATGGTCACCAAAGGCTCCATCGCCATCGACGGCATCAGCCTGACCATTACGGAAGTGACGGACACCACGTTTTCCGTTTCCCTGATTCCCCTTACCGTCCAGTTCACCACCCTGGGCTTCAAAAAGACCGGAGACCAGGTGAACCTGGAAACGGACATTTTGGGGAAATATGTGGAACGGATGCTGGAAACCAGAAAAACCGGGGGCCTTACCAAGGAAACCCTTTTCGAAAATGGATTTTTTTAAGGAGTGAAAACCATGGATAAAAAATTTCAGTTTGATTCCATCGAACAGGCCATTGCGGACATCCGTGCCGGCAAAATGGTTCTGGTCACCGATGACCCCGACCGGGAAAACGAAGGGGATCTGATCATGAGCGCGGAGTATGTGACTCCCGACGACATCAACTTCATGGCCACCCATGCCAAGGGCCTGATCTGCATGCCCTGTGACGGGGCCATCCTGGACCGGCTCCAGATGGAACCCATGGTGGCCAACAACACGGACAACCATGAAACCGCCTTTACCGTATCCATCGATCACAAGGACACCACCACCGGGATCTCCGCCGTGGAACGGGCCTACACCATCAAGAAATGCGCCGACGAAAGCGCCAAACCGGAAGACTTCCGGCGGCCGGGACATGTATTCCCCCTCCGCAGCCGGGAAGGCGGGGTGCTCCGGCGTACGGGCCATACGGAAACCACCACGGACCTGTGCCGTCTGGCAGGGCTGAAACCGGTGGGCATCTGCTGCGAAATCATGAGCGATGACGGCACCATGGCCCGGACTCCGGAACTGATGGAATTTGCCAAGAAGTTCAATCTGACCTTCATCACCGTGGCGGATCTGATCGCCTATCGGAAAAAAACGGAAAAAATGGTCCACCGGATCGCCAATGTGGCCCTGCCCAGCAAATACGGCACCTTCCGGGCCATCGGCTATGAAAACGACCTGGACGACAAATGCCATGTGGCCATCATCAAAGGGGATGTGGCCGGCAAGAAGAATGTGCTGGTCCGGGTCCATTCCGAATGCCTCACCGGGGACGCCCTGGGATCCCTCCGCTGCGACTGCGGGGACCAGCTGGCCACCAGCCTGAAGATGATCGAAAAGGAAGGCTGCGGGGTAGTGCTGTACATGCAGCAGGAAGGCCGGGGCATCGGCCTGGCCAACAAGCTCCGGGCCTATGAACTCCAGGATCAGGGACTGGATACGGTGGACGCCAATGTGAAGTTGGGCTTCAAACCGGATATGCGGGATTACGGCATCGGGGCACAGATCCTGGCGGACCTGGGGCTCACCAGCATCCGGCTGATGACCAACAACCCGGCCAAACGGGCAGGCCTTTCCGGCTATGGAATCACCATTACGGAAACAGTGCCCATCATCATGAAAGACAACTGCTACAACCATCGGTACATGGTCACCAAACAGGTGCGTATGGGCCATGAATTACATGAAGATGTGGAGGATGTAAAATGAAAATTCTGGAAGGACAACTGTTAGCGGAAGGTCTGAAAATCGGGATCGTGGTATCCCGTTTCAACGAATTCATCACCAGCAAGCTGCTCAGCGGTGCGGAAGACACCCTGCGCCGGCATGGGGCCAATGGGGATGACATTACCGTGGCCTGGGTGCCCGGGGCTTTTGAAATCCCTCTGATCGCCAAGAAAATGGCCAAAAGCGGCAAGTATGACGGAATCATCGCCCTGGGGGCTGTGATCCGGGGTGCCACCAGCCATTACGACTATGTGTGCAACGAAGTATCCAAGGGGATTGCCCTGGTGAACATGGAAACGGAAGTGCCCACTGCCTTCGGGGTGGTCACTACGGAAAACATCGAACAGGCCGTGGAACGGGCCGGCACCAAAGCCGGGAATAAGGGCTCCGATGCGGCCATGGCCGTGATCGAAATGGTCAACCTGGCCAAACAGCTGTAAGAGGTGCCTATGGAAGATGTGTTAGTCAAGGCCACTGCCGGGGATGCCCGGATCTATGCCGTGACCACCACCCACCTGACCCAGCACATGAATGAGATCCACCACTGCAGCCCTCTGGCAGCGGCGGCCCTGGGCCGTACCGCCGCCGGAGCCCTGCTGCTGGCGGCCACCATGAAGGCCGGGGAAGCGGTGACGGTCCGGTTCAAGGGGGACGGCCCCCTGGGCCAGGTGATGGCCGATGCCCGGGATTATCAGGTCCGGGGTTTTGTGATGCACCCGGAAGTGATGCTGCCTCTGAAAAACGGCAAGCTGGATGTAGGCGGCGGGGTAGGCCATTACGGGGTGGTCACCGTTACCCGGTGCCCTCTCCAGGGAGAACCTTTCACCGGGGTCTCCACCCTGAAAAGCGGGGAAATCGCCGCGGATCTTACCCGGTACCTGGTGGTATCGGAACAGACCCCTTCCAGCGTGGCCCTGGGGGTACTCATTGAGAAGGACGGCTCCGTGGCTGTTTCCGGCGGATACTTTGTCCAGCTGCTCCCTGATGCTTCAGAAGAGACCATCAAGACCCTGGAAGACAACATCCTGACTCTGCCCTATGTGACGGAACTGCTCCAGACCGGTCTGGATGCCGAAGGAATGATCCGGAAGGTGGCCAAGGGACTGCCTGTGGAGATCCTGGAATCCCATCCGGTTTCCTTCCACTGCGGCTGCAGCCGGGACAAAGTGGCGGGCATGCTCTGCGGCCTGCCCAAAAAGGATTTCGAAGAAATCCTCCAGGACCCTCAGACCGAGGTCCACTGCCAGTACTGCAACAAATCCTACGTGTTTACCCAGCAGGAATTGAAAGATCTCCCCAGAAAACCTTGACTTTACGAACAAATGTTTATATACTAAATAGAAGCAACTGCAGTACAAGGAGATGATACCATGAGTTTGGATGCGGATAAGAATAAAGCGTTGGATGCGGCTCTGAAACAGATTGAAAAGGACTTTGGCAAAGGGTCCATCATGAAGCTGGGGGCTGCCAGCGCCAAAATGAACATTGAAACCATTCCCACCGGGGCCCTGTCCCTGGATATTGCGCTGGGGGTAGGGGGGATTCCCCGGGGCCGGATCATCGAGATCTACGGACCGGAATCTTCCGGCAAGACCACCGTGGCCCTGCACATGATCGCCGAGGCCCAGAAACGGGGCGGCTACGCGGCTTTCATTGACGCGGAACATGCCCTGGATCCGGAATATGCCCGGCACCTGGGCGTGGATATCGACAACCTGCTGATTTCCCAGCCGGATACCGGGGAACAGGCCCTGGAAATCTGTGACGCACTGGTGCGCAGCGGTGCCATCGACATTATCGTCATCGACTCCGTAGCGGCCCTGGTGCCCAAAGCGGAAATCGAAGGGGATATGGGGGATTCCCATGTAGGGCTCCAGGCCCGGCTTATGAGCCAGGCCCTCCGGAAGCTCACCGGGGTCATTGCCAAGTCCCGTACAGCGACCGTGTTCATCAACCAGATCCGTGAAAAGGTGGGGGTCATGTTCGGGAATCCGGAAGTGACCACCGGGGGCCGTGCCCTGAAGTTCTACTCCACCATCCGGATGGATGTGCGCCGGGTGGAAAGCCTGAAGAGCGGCAACGACATCATCGGGAACCATACCCGGGTGAAAGTGGTGAAAAACAAGGTGGCGCCTCCCTTTAAACAGGCGGAATTCGACATTATGTATGGGGAAGGGATTTCTCATGAAGGATGCCTGGTGGACCTGGGTGTCCAGTACAACATCCTGAACAAGAGCGGTGCCTGGTATTCCTACGGAGACCAGCGGATCGGTCAGGGGCGGGAAAACACCAAGACCTTCCTGAAGGAACATCCGGATATGGCTGCTGAAGTGGAAGCCCGGATCCGGGCAGCAGCCGGCCTGCCGGCAGACGGCAAACCGGTCCAGGTCCAGGAAACGGCCCAGGAACCGGAAGAACTGGTCATGACTCCGGAAACGGACGGAGACCATGTGGAGTAAATCCAAAAAGCTGCTGACCACCCATGCGGAAGCCTACAACTTCTGCCTGGACAAGCTGGCCCTCCGGGACCACAGTACCCGGGAGCTGCGGCAGAAGCTGGGGGAACGGGGCTGCCCGGAAGAACTCCAGGACCAGGTGCTCCAGAAACTGGCGGACCATCACTTTGTGGATGATGCCCGGTGTGCCCGGTCGGTGCTGGATGCCTGGCGGCGGAAGAAGTTCTACGGAAAGCAGTATCTCCGGCTGATGCTCACCCGCCGGTGCCTGTCCGGAGAGGACGCTCGGGAGGCATTGGGGGAAGTCACCGAAGAGGAAGAAACGGACCGGGCCCTGGCCCTGGCCCAGGCCCAGGGGGACAAGATCCGGCGGAAATATCCGGAAGACCCCAGAAAGGCCAAAGCCGCTCTGGCCCGGATGCTGGCCAGCCGGGGCTTCGGCACCGGCCCCATCGCCATGGCCCTGGAAGATTTTTCAATGGAATCCCAGGAACCCGAGACCGGGTTCCCTCCACTGGCTAGAGACTAGGGACTAGTGATTAGAGACTAAAAAGGGACTGTCGCCCAGGCAACAGCCCCTTTTTATTGACACCTCTGTGAAAATACTATAAAATATTTCTGTCCAATCGCGTTCATTGGGTATTAAGGCGACCTCTGGTTGCCTTATTTGTTGTATGAGTAGGGTTTTATGAAAAATTCGCAAAAGAGGAGGTGCTCATCATAGATCCCATGAGTGTAGTTATTGCTGTAGTCCTTTGTTTATTAGGCGTTGGAGGCGGATATCTGGCTCGTAAAAATGTAGCTGAAGGGAAAATCGGCTCTGCAGAAGAGACAGCCAAACAGATCCTGGAAGATGCCAAGAAAGCAGGCGATGCCAAGAAGAAGGAAGCGCTGCTGGAAGCCAAGGAAGAAATCCACCGTCTCCGGTCCGAAATGGAACGGGAAAATAAAGAAAGAAGAGCGGAACTCAGCAAAAATGAACGGCGTCTGGTCCAGAAGGAAGAAAACGTCGACAAAAAAATGGATGCTTATGAAAAGAAGGAAGAAAAACTTCTGGAACAAAGCAACCGCCTGCGGGAAGCCCAGGCCAAAGTCGATGCCCTGTACGACCAGCAGATGGTGGAACTGGAACGGATTTCCGGTCTCACCAGTGAAGAAGCCAAGCAGGAACTCCTGGACAATGTCCGGGAGGAAGTCAAACATGACAAAGCCCGCCTGATCAAGGAAATGGAACAGGAAGCCAAGGATACCGCAGACCAGAAGGCCCGGGAAATCATTTCCCTGGCCATCCAGCGGTGCGCTGCCGACCAAGTGGCGGAAACCACGGTCACTGTGGTGCCCCTGCCCAACGATGAGATGAAAGGCCGGATCATCGGCCGGGAAGGCCGGAACATCCGGACCCTGGAAACTCTCACCGGTATCGATCTGATCATCGACGACACGCCGGAAGCGGTGATCATTTCCGGCTTCGACCCGGTACGCCGGGAAGTGGCCCGGATCGCCCTGGAGAAACTGATCAACGACGGCCGGATCCATCCGGCCCGGATCGAGGAAATGGTGGAAAAAGCCCAGAAGGAACTGGATCAGAAGATCAAGGAAGCCGGGGAACAGGCTACCTTCGAAGTGGGTGTCCACGGCATCCATCCGGAACTGATCAAGCTGCTGGGCCGTCTGAAATACCGGACCAGCTACGGACAGAACGTGCTGAAACATTCCACCGAAGTGGCTCACCTGGCCGGCCTGATGGCCGCCGAACTGGGGGTGGACGTGAACTCGGCCAAACGGGCCGGGCTGCTCCACGATATCGGCAAGGCCGTGGACCACGAAGTGGAAGGGTCCCATGTGGACCTGGGGGCGGAAGTGGCCAAACGGTATCACGAATCCGATATCGTCATCAACACCATCATGTCCCACCACGGAGACTGCGAACCCACATCCGTCCAGGCAGTGCTGGTTTCCGCCGCCGATGCCATTTCTGCGGCACGGCCGGGAGCCCGTCGGGAGACCCTGGAAACCTATCTGAAACGGCTGACGCGGTTGGAAGAAATCGCCGAGTCCTTCGACGGCGTGGAGAAATGCTATGCTGTCCAGGCCGGCCGGGAAATCCGCATCATGGTGAAACCGGAAAAGGTGGACGACGATGCCGCCACCATCCTGGCCCACGATGTGGCCAAGAAGATCGAAGAGGATATGGAATATCCGGGACAGATCAAAGTGGTCATCGTCCGGGAAACCCGGGCAGTGGATTACGCGAAGTAATAAAAAAGAAGCCTGTATCCCTAGTGGATACGGGCTTTCTTCATGTAACGGCAGAAATACGGCAAAAATATTTAGGTTCTATAATAAATGTTGGGGTCTTGTGGACACTCCTGTTCACAAGACCCCTTGTCTTACGATAAAATAAAGACATATCTAAGCTACATTTCACCTCAACCACCACGAAG
>NZ_JBQKCH010000021.1:0-40506 GCF_052122455.1 Acidaminococcus sp. HCP3S3_G9_1
AATGCGTCTTTGATAGTAGGCATATCCAATTACCTCCTTCGGTGGTACTGTTTCTTACTATTATTATACGCTATTTCTCGTCAAAAATCAACCATTTGTTGTGACAGAGCCAAAAAAATAAAGAAAACATTTGGCAAACCTGGAGAAATCCAGTGACGCAAAGCTATAAGGGCCTGTAAAATGGCAGCCAGCTGCAGAGACCTGCTCTCTTTTTCCAGGGTTCCCCAGCCGGCTGTCACGGAAACAGCCGGCTTTTGCTTTTTATAATTCTGTATAAAGGAGCGTATTTGTGCTGTGTGGATCAAATTCCGCAGTCTCCGGTCCCAGTTCCTGCTGATCATCCTGGGCATTACCGTGTCCCTGGTGCTGATCATGGGGTTCCTGGACCTGCAGACTGTCACTACTACTTCCACCCGGATCGCCACCATGAGCCTGAACTGGCAGGCCCAGCGGACTTCGGCCCCCATCCAGAGCACCCTGACGGAGGCCAAGGACATGACCGATGCCCTGGCCCGTTCCCTGGAAGCGGATATTGACGATCCCAGAGCCCTGAGGGACCCGGCTGTCCAGCAGCAGATCCTGGATCATCTGGAAAAACAGTTCCATCTGTCGGCGGAAAGTTCTTCCACCATTTTTGGGTATTATCTCCAGTTCAACAGTGAATATACCGGCCACCCCAACGGATTCTGGTACACCTGGGATCCGGAACGGAAAGCCTATTTACCCCACACCCCTGAGGAAATGGGACAGTATTTCTTCAAGGACCGGCATCTCCGGAAGTTCTTCCAGGATCTGCGGAAAGGCGGCCAGCCTGTATGGCGCCCGCCTTACAATGACCACAATTTCGCAGTCCGGCGGATCTCCTATGTGGTACCGGTTTACAAGAACCAGCAGTTTGTGGGTTTTGTGGGCCTGAGCATCCGGATGGACACCCTGATTTCCATGATCCGGGATACCAGGATCTACGAAAGCGGCTATGCCGTGCTGTTCTCTAATGAGGGAGAGCTGTACTACCATCCGGATTATCCGGAGGGAGCTCCCACCACCTTGAAAGATTTCGGCCTGGAACCCTATGCGGAGGTGCTGAAAGGCCGGGATTCCAACGACCAGCTGCTGAGCTACCACTACAAGGGCCAGGAGAAGGAACTGGCCTTTATTACCCTGCGGAACAGCATGAATCTGGGGATCATTGCTCCGGATGAGGAGATTTATGAGGAACGGCGGATTTCCTACGGACGAAACCTGTTCCTGATGGTGTTCTTCGGACTCATTACCTCCGGCATGGCCATTGCCGGGGCCAACCGGATCATTCAGCCTTTGAAGGAAATCGACGAAGCCGCCCGGCGGATGGGCCAGGGGAACTATGACACCCTGCTCCACAGCACCCAGAAGGATGAGGTGGGGGATCTGGCCCGGAACATGGACCAGACCATGCTGCGGATGAAGGAAATGGTGGACCGGCTGGAAAACCAGGCCCTGGAAGACAACCTGACCCAGGTGAAGAACACCCGGGCTTACCAGCTAAAGGTCCAGGAACTGGACCGGCTGATCCGGAAGGATCCGGCCAAGGTTCCTTCCTTTGGAGTGCTGATGGTGGATGTGAACGACCTGAAAGGAGTCAATGACCGATACGGTCACGCCCGGGGCAACGATCTGCTCCTGCGGACGGTGAAATACATCTGCGACCTGTTCAAGCACAGCCCGGTGTACCGGGTAGGCGGGGACGAATTCGTGGTAATCCTCCAGAAGGAGGACTACCACAACCGGGAGGCCATCCTGTCCCAGCTGAAGCCCTGGAACCGGAAACGAAACTATGAGGATGACCGGCCCTGGGACCAGCTGGCCTTTGCCTCCGGATTCAGCGCCTACGATCCGGAAAACGACATCAACTTTCTCCATGTATTCCTCCGGGCCGATGCGGTCATGTATGAAAACAAGAAGAAGGCAGAAGGAAACAGAATGAGATAAAAAAATACCGCGCAGATGCGCGGTATTTTTTTATCTCATTTGCAAGCCTTCAGGGCCTCTCTGGCAGCCCGCTGTTCGGCTTCTTTTTTGGTTCTTCCCCGGCCTCTGCCCCGCTCTTCCTGGTTCACCAGGACGCGCATGACGAAGGTCCGGTTGTGGCTGGGGCCTTCTGCGGAAACCTGCTCATAGTCGATTTCTACCGGGCCGTCTTTCTGCACCACTTCCTGGAGCCGGGTCTTGTAATCCCGGTCAATGCCGTCGGCAGTAAGCTCCGGGATCCGGCTGATCAACAGCCGTCCCAAAAGCTCCGTCACTTTGGCAAAACCCTGGTCCAGGTAATAGGCTCCCAGGACGCTTTCAAAGGCATCGGCCAGGATAGAGGGATTCTCCTCCCCATCCAGGTTGATTTCCCCTTTGCCCAGGAGCAGATGGTCTCCCAGATGGTTTTCCGTGGCCAGCTGGGCCAGGGTCTCCTCACATACCAGGAAGGCCCGGAGCTTGGACAGCTCCCCTTCGTCCATCTGGGGACAGGTTTTGTAGATATGGGTGCTGACCACCAGGCTCAGCACCGAATCCCCCAAAAACTCCAGCCGCTGATTGTGCTGGGGCCGGGGATTCTTTTTGGACTCATAGGCATAGGACGTATGGGTCAGTGCCATATCCAGCAGGTGCAGGTCCTTCATGACCATGCCCAGCTGGCGGCAGAGCCCTTCCAGCTCTTTCTGACGCTGTTCCTCCATGGTACCGGGAGCCCCTTAGTCTTCGTACTTTTTGAAGCACAGGATGGCGTTGTGACCGCCGAAACCGAAGTTGTTGGACAGAGCCACCTTCACATCGGCTTTCCGGGCCACATTGGGCACGTAGTCCAGATCCAGGCCTTCTTCCGTATCCACATCTTCATAGTTGATGGTGGGAGGGATCATGCCGTTTTTGATGGTCAGTACCGTAGCCACGGCTTCCACGCCGCCGGCACCGCCCAGGAGATGGCCGGTCATGGATTTGATGGAGCTGATGGGCACTTCCTTGGCCCGGTCTCCAAATACCCGCTTGCAGCAGTTGGTTTCGTTCAGGTCGTTCCGGTGGGTGCTGGTGCCGTGGGCATTCACATAGTCAATGTCAGCCGGGGTCAGGCCGGCGTCTTTGATGGCCATTTCCATGCATTTCACCTGCATATCCCCTTCCGGATCCGGAGCGGTGATATGGTAGGCGTCACTGTTGTGGCCGTAGCCCACCAGTTCTGCATAGATCTGAGCCCCACGGGCCTTGGCATGTTCCAGTTCTTCCAGGACCACGATCCCGGCGCCTTCGCCCATGACAAAGCCGCTACGCTTCTTGTCGAAGGGGCAGGAGGCCTTTTCCGGAGCTTCGTTGTTCCGGGACAGGGCTTTCATGTTGTCGAACCCGGCCACGGCAATGGGAGAAATGGCTGCTTCGGTACCCCCGGCCAGCATCACGTCCGCATCTCCGTACTGGATGGTCCGGAGGGCGTCCCCGATGCAGTCAGAACCGGTGGAGCAGGCGGTGACAATGGCCGTGTTGGGGCCTTTCACCTTCAGATCGATGGCGATCTGAGCTGCCGGCATGTTGGGGATTTCCATGGGAATGAAGAAGGGGCTGATCCGGCCATGTCCCTTGGAGACCAGCTTGGTGGCCGCATCCAGGAAGGTATGGATGCCGCCGATGCCAGTGCCTACGCACACGCCGATCCGGTCTGCATCTTCCTTATCCAGGTCCAGGGCAGAATCTTTCACTGCCATTTTGGCACAGGCCACGGCGAACTGGGTCACCCGGTCCATCCGTTTGCCTTCTTTTTTGTCGCCGTAATCCGCAAAGTCAAAATCCTTTACTTCCCCGGCGATTTTGCAGTTAAAATCAGTGGTATCGAACTGGGTAATCAGACCGATACCGGATTTGCCTTCCATCAGGCTGTTCCAGAATGCTTCTTTACCGATGCCAATGGGCGTAATCGCACTGAGGCCGGTCACAACCACTCTTCGTTTCAAAAGGATCACCTCTACTCAATATTGTCCCAGTCTTCCCGGATCCGTCTGAAGATTTCATGGACGGGAAGGATTTCTTTAATTTTCCACATGTTGGCTCCGGTAAACACCAGACCTGTTTCCAGGTCTCCCTGCTGGGCCCGGGTCAGAGCCCGGATGATACAGAAGCTGCGGGAGCAGTGCTTCAGGCAGCTGTCGCAGGTGGTGGGTTTCAGAGGATGGCCTTCCAGCACAGCCTTGGAAAAAGGCGTCAGCACGGCACGGCCCTTGAATCCTACCGGACTATCTATTTGAACCACATCATCTTGGGTCATTTTCAAATAAAATTGTTTTAAGAAAGGAGACCCGTTGGACTCCTCACTGGCAGCAAACCGGCTGCCCATCTGGACGCCACTGGCACCCATTTTCAGCAATTCCGCCGCATCTTTGCCGGTGACAGCGCCACCAGCCGCAATGACCGGAATCTTCACCACCGAAAGGATTTCCGGCAGGATATCTTTGATGGAACGCTGGGTCCCCAAATGGCCCCCTGCTTCAGTCCCTTCCACCACAACGGCGGAAGCACCGAGCCGTTCCGCAATCTTTGCCAGTTTGGCATAGGATACAATCGGCACAATGGGAACATTATATTCCTTGCCGACAGAAAACATATCTCTGGAAAAGCCAGCCCCGGCCACAATCAGATCGACTTTCTCCTGGGCCGCAGTTGTAATGAGACCCTTAAACTCCCGGGCGGCTACCATGGCATTGATGCCAATCATTCCCTTGCCATTGGATAATTTCCGGGCAAGACGGATTTCCTTGCGCAGCTCATCGAAGGGCAGACCAGAAGCAGCGATCAGACCCACACCGCCTTCATTGGCCACTGAAGCTGCCAAACGCGCCGTGGACAAGCGTATGGCCATACCGCCTTGGACGATAGGCATAGTTGCTACTTTTTCACCAATCTTCAGCACTGGCACTTTCAACAAAAATCCCCCATTTCAGATCATAAGATCATGGATAAAGTTCGGAAAGCCCCTGTTGCAGGGCCTTCCGAAAATAATGGGATGCTATTATTTGCCTTCTTTATCCAACAGTTCGACTGCGTCTCTTACGGTGCGGATCTTTTCGGCCACATCGTCGGGGATTTCAGTGTTGAATTCCTCTTCGAAAGCCATGATCAGTTCCACAATGTCCAGAGAATCAGCTCCCAAGTCATCGATAAAAGTAGAGTCCATTTTTACGTCTTCAGGAGCAACGCTCAGCTGATCAACGGTGATGGCCTTTACTTTTTCAAAAGTGCTCTGTTCGCTCATTCCAGTTCACCTCCTTCCAATCCTCTAACATATAATGATACTACATTACCATGCCACCGTCCACATTTAAAACCTGGCCGGTTATATAAGCAGCCCCCTCGGAAACGAGGAAAAGGACTGCATTGGCAACATCTTCAGGCTGGCCGGCCCGTCCCAGAGGGATAGTCCGCGCCATTTCGGCCTTCTGGTCGTCGGTGAGCACACTGGTCATATCCGTGGCAATGAAGCCAGGAGCAATGGCATTGACCGTAATGCCCCGGGAAGCCACTTCCTTGGCCAGGCTCTTGGTGAAGCCGATGACCCCGGCTTTGGCAGCCGCATAGTTGGTCTGACCGGCGTTCCCCATTTCCCCCACTACGGAGGCCATGTTCACGATCCGGCCGCTTCTCTGCTTCATCATGGTGCGCAGGACGGCCTTGGAGCAATTGTACACCCCTTTCAGGTTGGTGTGCATCACATCGTCCCAGTCCGCTTCCTTCATGCGCATCAGGAGCCCGTCCCGGGTGATCCCCGCGTTGTTGATCAGGATGTCCAGACGGCCCAGTTCCTTCACCACCGTGTTCACGATGGTCTGGACACCGTCGGTATCGGCTACGCTGCCCTGGACCAGGAGAGCCTTCCGGCCCATCTGTTCGATGGCCGTCTTGACTTCTTCTGCTGCAGCGGTATTGCCGGCATAGTTGATGGCTACGTCAGCTCCGTTTTCCGCCAGCTTCAGGGCAATGGCACGGCCGATGCCCCGGGAGCCGCCGGTAACCAGCGCCACTTTCCCGACTAAAGTCATTTTATCTGACCTCCTTTAAATAAGCAAGGGTTTTTTCCAAACTGGCCAGGTCTTCCACGTTCTGGCCGGTGTAGGAACGGTCGATTTTCTTGACGAAACCGGTGAGCACCTTGCCAGGTCCCACTTCGATGAAGGTATCCACGCCGTTTTCCATCATGTACCGGACACTGTCTTCCCAGAGTACCGGGCTGGCAGCCTGTTTCACCAGTACCTGACGGATTTCGTCCCCTTTCTGTTCGGGACGGGCGGTGACGTTGGCGATCACCGGGATCTTGGCGTCAGCCACTTCGATGCCGTCCAGCACTTCCTTCAGACGGTCTGCAGCCGGCTGCATCAGGGTGCTGTGGAAAGGAGCGCTTACCGGCAGCATGATGGCCCGTTTGGCACCGGCGGCCTTTAAGGCTTCGCAAGCCTCTTTTACAGCTTCCGTGGCCCCGGCGATGACCACCTGACCCGGGCAGTTGAAGTTCACCGGCTGTACTGCTTCGTTCCGTTTTTCCTGGATGTCAGCGCAGATCTCCCGGATCTTGGCGGTATCCAGGGCAATGATGGCGGCCATGGCCCCCTGGCCCACAGGAACTGCTTCCTGCATGAACTGGCCCCGTTTCCGCACCGTGCGCACTGCATCGGCGAATTTCAGGGAACCGGCGCACACCAGAGCGGAATATTCACCCAGGCTGTGACCGGCGGCCACATCCGGGAACACCCCGTTTTCGTTCAGCACCTTCATGGCTGCAATGCTGCAGGTCAGGATGGCAGGCTGGGTGTTGTAGGTGAGCCGCAGCTGGTCTTCCGGCCCTTTGAAGCACAGATCCGTCATGGAAAAGCCCAGTGCTTCATCGGCTTCCTTGAATACTTCACGGACGCAGGCGTAGTTGTCGTACAGTTCCTTCATCATGCCTACGGTCTGGGACCCCTGTCCCGGGAACACAAAAGCAATTTTACTCATGCTCTGGCCTCCTCATCTTTTTGCCATTTCACTACCAGAGAACCATAGGTGAGGCCGGCGCCAAAGCCCACCATCACCACGTTCTCTCCTTTATGGATCCGTCCTGCATCCCGTGCCTGGCAAAGGGCAATGGGAATGGATGCAGCGGATGTATTGGCGTATTTTTCCAGGTTTACGAAAATCTTGTCCGTGGACAGCTTCAGCCGTTTGGCAGCAGAATCGATGATCCGCTGGTTGGCCTGGTGGGGAATCAAAAGATCGATGTCCTCCTTGCCCATGCCGGCCTTTTCCAAAGCGGCCAGGGCGCTGTGGCCCATGACCTTCACGGCAAACTTGAACACTTCCTTGCCCACCATGTGGATGCAGTGTTCGTGGTTGGCCACGGTTTCCTCGCTGGCCGGCTTCCGGGATCCCCCGGCAGGCATGGTCAGGTACTGGCCCCCGGCCCCGTTGGCCCCCAGGTCAACGGACAGGATGCCGTAGCCTTCTTCCACCGGTCCCAGAACTGCGGCACCGGCCCCATCCCCGAAGAGGATGCAGGTGTTCCGGTCCTGCCAGTTGAGGATCCGGGAAAGGGTTTCCGCTCCTACCACCAGCACGTGTTTGTACATGCCGCTGGCGATGGTCTGGCTGGCAATGCCGCAGGCGTACACAAAGCCGGAGCAGCCGGCAGCCAAGTCAAAAGCCGCCGCATGGGAGGCTCCCAGTTTGTTCTGAAGGATGCAGGCTACGGAAGGGAACTTCATGTCCGGAGATTCCGTGCCCACCACGATCAGGTCCAGCTGGTCGGCGGTGATCCCGGCGTCTTCCAGAGCCCGCTGGGCCGCGATAAAGGCCAGATCAGAGGTTGCCTGGTCCGGAGCGGCAATGTGCCGTTCCCGGATCCCGGTCCGTTCCACGATCCACTGATCGCTGGTATCCACCATTTTTTCCAGATCAAAGTTGGTCAGGACTTTTTCCGGCACATAGTACCCCATGCCCAAAAAGCCCACTGCAGGTTTCGTCATTTATAATTCACCACTTTCTTCGTCGTGCATGATTTCCTGGCGGATCCGTCCCACCACGTCTTTCTGGGTCAGCTCAATGGCCACCCGTACGGCGTTCTTGATGGCTTTGGCCTTGGAACTGCCGTGGCAGATGATGAAGGGAGCCCGGACACCCATAAGCAGGGCGCCGCCGTATTCCGATGCATCCATCTGTTTTTTCATCCGCAGGAGCGCCGGCTTCATAAGCAGGGCTCCCAGTTTGGCAAAGATGCCGCTTTCCATCAGGGTCTTTTTCAGGATCTCCATAACGGCGCTGGCCAGGCCTTCCATGGTCTTTAACACCACGTTGCCCACAAAGCCGTCGCAGACTACCACGTCCACAGTGCCTTTGTTGATGTCCCGGCCTTCCACATTGCCGATGAAATGGATGTGAGAGTCCTGTTTCAGCAAAGGATAGGTGGCCAGGCACTGTTCATTGCCCTTGGTCTCTTCTTCCCCGATGTTCAGAAGGCCCACCCGGGGCTGGGGGATCCCCAGCTGGAGTTCCGCATAAATGGACCCCATGATGGCGTTCTGGACCAGCTGTTCCGGTTTGGCATCCACCTTGGCGCCGGAATCCACCAGTACCGTGGCCCCCTTCACATTGGGGATCACCGTGGCAATGGCCGGCCGTTCGATGCCCCGGATCCGTCCCAGGCCGAACAGGGCGGAAGCCACTGCGGCACCGGTACTGCCGGAGGACACCAGGGCGTCACATTCCTTTTCGTGGAGGAGATGGGTAGCCACCACAATGGAGGCATCCCGTTTCTTCTTTACGCTGATTCCCGGATGGTCCTTCATTTCGATGACCTGGCTGGCATGATGGATGGTTACCCGGGGATTGTTTTCCTGATGTTCCCGGGCCAGTTCCTGGCGGATCACTTCCTGATCCCCCACCAGCACCACGTCGCAGCCATATTCGTCAACCGCCTGAAGCACCCCTTTGATGATCTCGGCAGGGCCATAGTCAGTGCCCATTACGTCAACTGCGATTTTCATCTTCTTGGCTCCTTTGTTCCGGAATGGCGACAATCAGGAACTTGGCACGGAACACTTCCTTGTGGTTGTTCCTGATCTTCACCCATATGGTATATTTGTCTTCCTGTTTCCGGACCACTTCGGCTCTTGCCACCAGAATGGCTCCCACGGTCACAGGGATTTTGTACTTTACATTGGCCACCCCGGTGAGGGCCGCAGGGGCATCGATCACCGCCAGAGCCAGGGAATTGGCCTGGGCGAACATGTACTGTCCCCGGCAGACACCGGTTTTCTGCAGCACCATTTCCCGGTCCACCGTCATCATGGAGATGCCGCTGACCCCGATTTCCAGGTCGATCAGTTCCCCGACGATGTCCTCGCTGGTAATGGCTTTCAGTTTTTCCTGGGCGTCCTCCGCCATATGACGGGTACGCTCCCGGAGTTCCGGGATCCCCAGGGCCAGCCGGTCCAGCCGGATGGTCTGGATGCTCACCTGAAAGGTTTCGGCCAGATGCTCGTCGGTCAGGAACGGATTCCTGGCCAGCAGCTGCTGCAGACGCTGCTGTCTTGCCTTTTTCTGTCCCACAGAACCCATTCTACCACCTACTTTTAGTACCTAGTCATAACACTTACACCTATTATACCAGAGCAGGGGCAAAATACAAGTCTTGACCGGGTGGTCTGTTACAGAATTTACAGGTTGTTCATAGTTTACCGGCCGAACACCGCTTCGAAATCCTGACAGAACTTCTCGATGCCCGTCCGGGTGAGAGGATGCTGGACCATCTGCATCAGCACCTTGTAGGGCACCGTGGCAATGTCCGCTCCCGTTTTGGCACATTCCACCACATGCATGGGATGCCGGATGGAGGCGCAGATCACCTTGGTGGTAATGTCCGGGTAGAGACGGAAGATCTCCATCACTTCCTTGATCAGCCGGGTGCCGTCGGTGGAAATGTCGTCCAGCCGCCCCAGGAAAGGAGATACGTAGGTGGCACCGGCCCGGGCAGCCAGGATGGCCTGGGTGGCGGAAAAGACCAGGGTCACGTTGGTTTTGATCCCTTCGGAAGCCAGGATCTTCACGGCTTTCAGGCCTTCCCGGGTCATGGGGATCTTCACCACCATATTGGGATGGATCCGGGAGATCACCCGGCCCTCCATCACCATGTCCCGGGCCAGGGTGGTGCTGGCCTTCACTTCCCCGGAAATGGGGCCGTCCACAATCTGGGCGATTTCCCGGAGGGTTTCCTCATAGTCCCGGCCTTCCTTGGCGATCAGGGAAGGATTGGTGGTGACCCCGCTGATGATCCCCATGGCCTCCGCTTCCCGGATCTCGTCCAGGTTGGCCGTATCGATAAAGAATTTCATATATAGCTGCTCTCCTCGCATCGATTTAATCATTTCTATTCTATCATTATAAGCCAGTTTGGAGGATTTAGGAAGGGGAAGAAAAAAGGACGCCGCCCCTTTCGGGACGGCGTCCTTTTCAAGGTCCGGCGGACCGGGTTCCTTATTCTTCGTCTTCTTTCACGACTTCCTTGCCATCGTAGTAGCCGCATTCAGTGCATACGTGGTGCGGGCGCTTCAGTTCGTGGCACTGAGGGCATTCAACCAGGCCAGGAGCAGCCAGTTTCCAGTTGGCACGGCGGGAATCCCGACGGGCTTTGGACATTTTTCTCTTCGGTACTGCCATATCGTTACACCTCCTAATCTCAGGCTATTTCTCTAACAACGCCTTGAGAGCCTCCAACCTGGGGTCGATGGAATGGGTATCGCAGTGACATTCCGTCACATTGCGGTCCGCTCCACAGACCGGACAGATCCCCTTGCAGTCCGGTTTGCACAGGACTCTGGCCGGGATGGCCAGGAGCAGGGACTCTCTCAAAGCATCCGTAACATCAACCATATCGAACTGATAGGTGAAGGCATCTTCTTCCAGTCCTTCCGTGCCTTCGGGATAATACCGTTCTTCCACCTGGGCCGTAAGCTCCAGCCGCACATCTTTCAGACAGCGGGCGCAGGTGCCGTGGCAGACGAACTTTTCCCTAGCGGTGAGAAGGAGCACGTCTCCCCCGTTGGAAATCTCCCCTTCCACCAGGATGTGCCCTTCCAGGCTGGCATCTTCCGGCGTCAGGTTCAACTGGGACGGGGCAAGGTCGTACTGGAAAGATTCTGACCCTGTCAGTCTTTTTTTGATTTCTGCTACATTGATTTTAATCATATTATCAACCGTTACATTATATCGATGAAACCGGCCTTTGTCAAGCAAAAGCCCAAATCATCTTATTTGCTGCACAGTCTCAGGGTATCCTGGGCAATGGCCAGTTCTTCGTTGGTGGGGATCAGGAATACTTTCACCTTGGAATCAGCGGCGCTGATTTCGGTGACTTTGCCCCGTACGTTGTTCCGGTCAGCATCCAGTTTCACACCCAGGAATTCCAGGCCTGCGCAAACCTGCTGACGGGTATGGATGTCGTTTTCGCCTACGCCGGCGGTGAACACGATGGCGTCAACGCCGCCCATGGCAGCTGCATAAGCGCCGATGTACCGTTTCACCTGGTAGCAGAACATATCCAGGGCCAGCTGGGCTCTTTCGTTGCCTTTGGCGGCAGCATCTTCCAGGTCACGGAAGTCGCTGGAAACGCCGGAAACGCCCAGGACGCCGCATTCCTTGTTCATGTACTTGTCAACGCCGGCAGCATCCAGGCCCTTCTTCTGCATCAGCACGGGAACCACAGCCGGGTCGATGGAACCGGTACGGGTGCCCATCAGCACGCCGTCCAGAGGAGTAAAGCCCATGGAAGTATCCACGGATTTGCCCCCGTCCACAGCGGTGATGCTGGAACCGTTGCCCAGATGGCAGGTGATGATCTTGGTGTCTTTGATGTCCTTCTTCAGCAGCTGAGCAGCCACCCCGGACACGTATTTGTGGGAAGTCCCATGGAAGCCGTATTTCCGGATGCCATAGTCCTTGTATTCTTCGTATTTCACGCCGAACATATATGCCACAGGAGGCATGGTCTGATGGAATGCAGTATCGAATACGGCAACCTGCGGGGTGTTGGGCATCAGTTTCTGGCAGGCACGGATACCGGAAACGTTGGCCGGCTGATGCAGGGGAGCCATATCGCTGAGATCTTCGATCTGTTTCAGCACTTCATCGGTAATCACAACGGATTCATTGAAGATTTCACCGCCGTGCACCACACGGTGGCCAACAGCATCGATTTCGTCCATGGATTTGATGACGCCGTGGTTGGGGTCAACCAGAGCAGCCAGGACCTTCTTGATGCCGTCCACATGGTCGGGGATGGCGCTTTCCAGTCTTACCTTGTCCTTGCCGGCGGGAGTGTGGGTCAGAACGGAGCCTTCGATGCCGATACGTTCTACCAGACCTTTAGCGATGACAGATTCATCCTTCATATCAATCAGCTGATATTTGATGGAAGAGCTGCCGCAGTTTACAACAAAAATCTTCATTACATTGCCTCCTGATCGACTACTGATTTTAAACCAGTATTATGCTTATGCTATAATACTAATATATGTTAGCAAAGTTTTACGGATTTGTAAAATAAAAATTTGGAGATCTGCTATGGAACAACCTTCTGTCATCGGCCTGGTGGCCGAATACAATCCCTTTCACCGGGGCCACGGCCATCATCTGGAGGCCGCCCGGGCGCTGCTGGGCCCGGTGCCCGTCATTGCCGTGATGAGCGGCAGCCTGACCCAGCGGGGAGAACTGCCCCTGTGGGACAAATGGCGCAGGACCCGGCTGGCTCTCCTGGGCGGGGTGGACCTGGTGCTGGAACTGCCGGCGGCCGGGAGCCTCCAGAGTGCCCAGGGGTTCGCCTTCTTTGGGGTGGAAAGCCTGGCCGCCACCGGCCTTGTGACCCACCTGTCCTTTGGCTGCGAAGCCCGGGACCCGAAGCTGCTGCTCCAGCTGGCCCGGGAGGACTTTTCTCCGGGTGAATGGGCAGCAGCCCTTTCCGGGGGCCTTTCCTATGCCGGGGCGGCGGAGCAGCTGGCCTGCCGGCGGAACCTGGCCTATCAGGGACTTTTTTCCGGGTCCAACAACCTGCTGGCCCTGGAATACCTGAAGGCCCTGAAGGGCCACCCGGAGATCCAGCCCCTGCCCATCCGCCGGGAAGGGACCCTTTACGGCAGCGCCGCCCTGGAAAAAGGCACCTGGCCCAGTGCCACCGCCTTCCGGAAGGAAGTGGCGGAACGGGGGTTCACCCGGGCTGCAGAAGAAGCCCTGCCCACGTCCCTCCGTTCCCCGTGCCGGGACTGGTGCCAGGCAGGGCTGGACCTGGGAGCCCGGGAGGACCGGCTGGATACCCTGCTGGCCTTTGCTCTGGAAAAAGGGTCCCCGGCGGACCTGGCCGCCTTCACCCAGGTGTCCGAAGGGCTGGAAGACCGGATCTGGAAATGCCGGCGGGCGGTCAGCTTTGACGGGCTGGTGGACCAGGTGCGCACCCGGCGGTATTCCCCTTCCCGGATCCGGCGGATCCTGTGGCAGTTCCTGCTGTCCGGCCCGGACTGTCCTTTCCGCCAGGGGGCCCAGGAAGGGCCGCAGTACCTGCGGGTGCTGGGGTTCACGGACCGGGGACGGCAGCTGCTCCGGGCCATGAAGCATACCGCCCGTCTCCCCCTTCTCACCGCCATCCAGAAGGACACCCTGGCCAAGGCCCCCTCCCCCGCCTTCCGCCGCCAGCTCCAGCTGGACCTGAGGGCCCAGGACCTGTACCAGCTGGTGACCGAAGGAAAGATCACGGACCGGGATTACAAAGAAAAGCCTGTTATGCTGCCTTGAGCAGCACAACAGGCTTTTTCCGTTGCGTCCCTTATTTCTCTTCTTCCCCTTTGTCCCCGGCGTTCAGCTGGTGGTCGGCGTCGTAGCTGGATTTCAGGGCGTTCCCGTTGTCCCGTACGGCACTGAGGGTCTTGGTGAGGTTTTCTTCCAGATAGTTGAACACGTCCATGGCGTACTGCATGGATTCGCTGTGGAGCTTTTCCGCATAGGCATCTGCAGCCGCCCGCATATCCCGGTCGTACTGCTGGGTGGTGGCGATGATCCCGTTGGCTTTTTCTTCCGCAGCCTTCACCACTTCTTCCTGGCGCACCAGACGGTCCGCTTCCGCCTTGGCCAGATCCACAATCCGTCCCCCTTCTGCATGGGCCTGTTCCACAATGTGGTCGGCTTCCGCCCGGGACTTGTCGATGATGTTCTTCTGTTCTTCCAGCAGGTCATGGGCCCGTTTCACTTCCAGAGGCACCGCCGCTCTCAGCTTGTCCATCACCATGGTGATTTCGTTTTCGTCGATCATCACCTTGTTGACAAGAGGGATCCTCCAGCCATCTGACAGAATGCTTTCCATTTCGTCCAAGATTTTATCCAATTCCATGACCATCGTTCCTTCCTTTTTGTATTCGATCCTACCGTTTGAGAGATTGTTTCCCCCGGGCCATCACTTGCTCCCGGATGCAGTCCGGTACAAAACCGGAAATATCGCCGCCGAAATAGACCATTTCCCGCACTCCGGAAGAGCTGAGATAGGAATATTTGGCGTTGGTCATGATGAACACCGTTTCCAGCTGTTCATCGATTTCCTTCATGAGCAGCGCCCGCTGGAATTCGTATTCGAAATCCGTAAACGCCCGGAGACCCCGGACAATGAACCGGGCCCCTTTCTTTTCGCAGAATTCGTTGAGCAGGCCGGAAAAACATGTCACCCGCACATTGGGGATGTGGGCCGTTGCCTGACGGATCATGGAGACCCGTTCCTCCATGGAGAACATGGCCTTGTCCTTGGCCGGGTTCACGAACACGCTGATGATCAGTTCATCAAACATCTTGCTGGCCCGTTCAAAAATATCCAGATGTCCCATGGTCACCGGGTCGAAACTGCCCGGACATACCGCTTTACGCACGTTGAACCTCCAAGAGAAGCAGATTTGCTACGTACCATTATAACAAAAACGGTTCAGCTTTTCCACACTATTAGGGAGATTTTCGTATCTCCGTACTTTTCCTGCCGGAATTCTGTGCCCTGGGGCAGATAGTCTGCCGGATCCTCCTCCAGGGAGTGTTCCAGCACCAGGAGACCGCCCTCCTTCAGCACCGGCCATTTTTCCAGGGCCTCCACCACTTTCCGGTTCAGACCCTTGTCATAGGGCGGATCCGAAAAAATCACATCGAAGGCCTTTCCCTGCTGGGCCATCATGGCAAGACCGTTCACCGCGTCGGTGTGGATCAGGGTCACCTGTTCCCCGGCCCGGGCCTTTTCCACATTGGCCTTCACCAGCTTCAGGCTCTCCCGGCTTTTGTCGAAATAGACGATCTGTTCCGCTCCCCGGCTCCAGGCTTCCAGCCCCAGGTTCCCGGTGCCTGCAAAGGCGTCCAGCACGGTGCTGCCGGGGATCCGGCTCTGGATGATGTTGAACAGGGCTTCCTTCACCCGGTCCGCTGTAGGCCGCACCAGATAGTTCTTCGGGGTCACCAGTTTCAGTCCCCTGGCCTTTCCCGTAATGATTCGCATACACAAAACCTCTTCCGTACGTTATAATAGATTATTATACTGTGAAAGGAGCATCCCCCCGTGAAGCTGAAGAAACCCCTTCTGGCTCTTGCCGCTGCAGCCATGGCCGCAGGTGTATTGTATCATACTCTGGCACCCAGAGGGGCTGTTTTTTCTCCCGGAGAGGTGCCGGCTGCGGAAAACTGGGCCCTTTTGCCTCTGGACAACCGGCCTCCCTGCCGGGATTTCACCGAAGAACTGGGGGCCCTGGGGGGCATCCGCTTCACCGCTCCGCCCAATGAGATCATGGACTGGTACGACGAACCGGCCAAGGTCCCGGCGCTCAAAACCTGGCTCACCGGCATCATACCCGGCCAGCAGGGGGCCCTCCTTTCTTCGGACCTTCTGATCTTCGGAGGCCTGCTCCATTCCCGGATGGAGCCCCTGACAGACCGGAAAGCCGGGGATTTCTTCACCTATCTGGAGGACCTGAAGGAAGACAACCCGGACAAGCAGTTCTACCTGTATTCCATCATCCCCCGTCTGCTGATCAGCGACCATGTGCTGCCGGACCGGTGGTACCAGTGGCATCTTATGACCTGGACCATCAACATGGACAAGAAAATCCGGGGGCTGCCCTACGACAAGGAGAAATACGAAGAAGTCAAGGCCCTGATCCCTATGGACCTGAAGTGGAAGTACATCACCCTGTACCGGGACAACGACCGGTTCAATGAGGAGCTGGTCCAGTTCGTCACCGAAGAGAACCTGACGGACCTGGTGATCGGCCAGGACGATGCCCATCCCTACGGCCTGCCCAACTACAACCGGCTGAACGCGGGGGCCTATCCCAACGCCTACGACCTGCATCCCCCCATCTACACCTCCCAGGGGGCGGATGAACTGGGCACCCTGGCCGCTGCCAGGATCTACAGCCGGCGCACCGGATACCGGCCCAGGATCAAAGTGCTCTACGGGGACCCGGCCATGAAGGATTACACCCTCCATTTCGTCCCCCTGACCCTGGGGCAGATTGCGGAGGAAAAGATCAAACTGGCCAACGGGGTGGAAACCGGTTCCCTGGAAGGGGCGGATTTCGTCCTGTACATCCACTGCGGCGGGGAAAAGGACGAAGACTATACCAGGATCGCCGGAGACATCAAAAGCCTGATGGAACGGAAACCGGTGGCTCTGGTGGACCTGTCCACCCGGTTCGCCGCCGGAGACTGCATCCTGCCCCATCTCATGGCCAACGGGACGCCCCTGCCCCGGCTGCTGTCCTATTCCGGCTGGAACACCGCCTCCAACGCCATCGGTACCGCCGTGGCCCAGGGGACCATTGTGTCCGGCCAGGCAAAACGGCTGCCCAAGGACCAGCTTCCTGCCCTGTACAGCGCCAATTTCCGGTTCAACTACGCCCGGTTCCTGGACGACTGGGCCTACCAGAAGCTGATCCGTCCCCATATGGCGGAGCTCCAGGACTTCAACGGCGTGGACCCGGAAAAAGGCGGGGATTATCCCAACGCCGCCACCTGCTACCTGTCCCGGGAGCTGGGGATCTACCACCAGGTGCTCCTGTGGTACTGCCGCCAGTTCCCCTACTATGAAGAGGTCGGGACCCGGTACTGGTTCCGGGACGCCCAGTTTGCCGTAAACCTGCCCTGGGAGCGGCCTTTCGAGATCCGGCTGAAAATTTTTCCGGAATTTGGCAAAGAACAGTTGACAAATGGCCGCTGACCCTCTATAATTTATTTGTGTTGTCGGGGCGTAGCGCAGTTTGGTAGCGCGCTTGGTTCGGGACTAAGAGGCCGCAGGTTCGAATCCTGTCGCCCCGACCAACTTTTAAAAAGGACAGCCGTCACCTTCGGGTGGCGGCTTTTTTCGGGTTCATCGTTTGTCGTTTTGGAGGCCAGATGCCGGGCATCTGGCTTTGAATGTATTGCCCTCTGGGCGGCTGGGATGGGTTTGCCTTTGGCAAACCCCTACAACCTCGTTGTCCATGGACCGATAACAATGTAATACTCCGGAGGTTCCTGGTTTTTGCAGGGTGCGGCCAATCGATGAAATACGTTGTTATCGGTTTGCCAGACCCTGACGCTGCAGGGGCGGGCCCCAGGCACGCCCTTCCCGGCCTGCGGGTTTCGGATATTCCCAGGAACCCGCCCTGCGGGTTCCTTCCATCGGCTGGAGACTAGTGACCAGAGACTGTAAGCTCATGTCCATTTGCCCCGGCAAATGGTTTCCTTTTGGCGCGAGACTGAAAAGCGGCTGGCCGCTTTTCGTTCTCCGTTCTCCTTGCAATCCTATGGATCTGTGTTATAATGAAAATACAAAAGGTGCTGTCTGGTGACGGTCAGCCCCATAGCAGTGTATGGAAAGAAATCCGCCTACTGTTGGAAGCTGGAGGCGGATTTCTTTATGCCCGAATTGCAACGATAATCACGAAGAGGATTACCAAAAAGGTAAAAAAATCGTATTTCGTCATAGGGCTCCACCCCATCTCTGGGGCAAGATTTGACCGCCTACCGTATAGACAACACCGTGTACAGTATAACATATCGTGATATAGGAAGCCAGATGCCGGGCATCTGGCTTTGAACGTTTTGGCCCCTTGGGCGGCCGGGATGGGTTTGCCTTCGGCGAACCCCTACGCCGCCGTTGTCCATGGACCGATAACAACGCAATACTCCGGAGGGTCCTGGTCTTTGCAGGGTGCGGCCAATCGATGAAATACGTTTTCATCAGTTTGCCAAGCCCTGACGCTCTGCTCTCTGCCCTCTTTACTTGCTCTTCAGCAGCTTGTTCAGCCCTTCACAGAACGCTGTCAGTTCGTCATCCCGGGCTATGTTCAGGAATTTCCGGTTCCCGGGCTGGAGGATTATTTTGCCGCTCCACATGCTGGTGGGCGGTTCTATCCGGCCGATTTCTTTGAGGGGAACGGCTCCCGTTTCAGAGGAAATGAGGGTATCCCAGGTCAGGAGAAAGCCGTCCCGGGCGGTTCCCCTTACGGTTTTGTCGCAAAGGACAAGGACATCCTTCGGATCCAGCCCATAGCTTTGGGCATAGCTGGACAGGGCATTGGCCATCTTCTTGGGCGGGATATCAGGGGCACAGTACAGATAGGTATTGGTTTTATTGGCCATGGGAGCCAGCTGCTGTACAAAGGCCAGGAGGGCTGCCCGGTCAGTTCCTTCTGAAGAGGTCTCTTTTTCCGCAGACCGCACTACTGCCAGAGGAGCACCGCAATGGGAACAGAACCGGGCCCCCGGTTTGGCCGGTGCTCCGCATTGGGAACAGAAACCTGCGGCCGGGTGGTCAGCGGAGGCAGCGGGCGCCTCCTGAGCGGCAGGCCGGGCTTTCTCCGCCGCCTGGCTGCCGGAGGGTTCTGTTCTGTCTTCCTCTTCGTCTTTCTCTTCCTCATTGGCAAAAACACCGTGGGCTTCGGCAAGATCGTATTCTTCCTTGGACAGGATCACATCTTCTGACAGCCAGGAGGCAAAATTGGCATCCAGACTGCTGCAGTCACTTTCTTCAAAGGTACAAAGGACAAAACCCGTGTCACTCTGGAGCGCACGATCCTGGTTCAGGAAGACCCGGCAGAAATCATCCACGAAGGTTTTTCCGCCCTGGGAGGTGAAGATATCCCCTTCCTCTGTCAGAAGGAACCCTTTCTTTCCCTTTCCCCAGAGCAGGGCGTTGGAGGCATCACAAAGCAGCAGGACTTCAGAGCGGTCCACACCCAGCCGGCTGCCGTAGGCCTTCATGGCGTTGTCCAGAAGAGCTCCGGGGATATTGTCCCCCAGATAGTAATGGCTGCCTTCAAGCTGAGCCCCATACTTGCTTTCCAGATAGGCCAGAAGTTCCGAGTATTCACCGGCCGCCTTCAGACAGATCCGGGCGGTTTTCGTTTCCTCCGTTTCCGGCTGGAGAGCGGCCGCCCGTTCATACCAGCTCATGGCTTTCCCATAATCGTAACAGTCTTCCAGATCCTGGTTGCCCCGGATACCCGCAGCCTTCACCATGGCTTCGGCGTTTTCTCCTGCTGCGGCCTCTTCATAACAGGCCAGAGCCTCCTCAACGCGTCCTGCCGCCTGGAATGCGTCCCCCAGGGCCAGGTCCACCTGCTGCAGAGGGGCCAGGGCTTCTGCCAGATTTCCGGCCAGGGCTGTGCGCAGCAGGTCCCGGGCTTTTTCCAGGTCCTTTTCACAGCCTGTTCCCTTTTCCCGGCACAGACCTGCCTGGAGACATGCCTGGGGATCCTTCGCCTCAGCCCCTTTCTGATACCACTGGAAGGCGGCCTCCTTATGACCGGCTTTGGCTTCCTCCAGGCCCATCCGGGCACAGGCCGGCCCAACGCCCTTTTCAGCCGCCTGGCGGATCAAGCTGGCTGCCCCTGCCAGATCCACAGCCGTCCCTTTCCCGCTTTCTTTCAAAAGGGCCAGTTCCCAACAACCTTCCGGACTGCCACAGTCCGCCGCTTCCTGGTACAGGGCACAGACTTCCGGCCAGTCCGTTTCTTCTTCCTGCCGGAGCCGGGCCCCCTGTTCCAGATCCCAGGCAGCAAGGACTTCCCGGGCCTTCCCGTATCCCAGTTTCGCGCTGCGCCGAAGGTAGTCCAGGGCCCTTTCTTCGTTACTGTCCTTGTATTTTTGGTAGTTCTTGAAAAGGGCCTCCTGGAAGGCTGGGGTATGGCGTGCCTTGTTGGTCCGTTCCAGGGCTTCTGCGGCCCCTTCTACGCCCAGTTCCGCAGCCTTCCCATAATACTTTGCGGCCTTGTCAAAGTCCTGGCCGTCTTCCATTTCCGTCCCGGTTTCATAGAGTTCGCCCTCTTTCATATTGGCTTCCCCATGGCCCCATTTGGCCGCCGCGGACAGGTAGTCGTATTCCGGAGATCCGTTTTGGACACTCTGCCGGTAGAATTCCCAGGCCGCATTGGGATCCCCCAGTTCTGCCGCCGTCTTCAGCCATCGGGCCGCTTCTTCCGGGTCCCCCAGATCCCGGCACACAAGTCCCAACCGGCACATGGCTTCCCTGTCCCCCATGTCCGCAGCCGCCTGATAAGAGGCCGCCGCCTGCTGCCGGTCTCCCTTGTCCAGGGCCTTCCGGGCGTCCTTTTTGAAATTTTCCACCTGGGCCGCGGCCACTGCCTCATAAGGCGGGGCAAACCGGATATTATAGAAGCGGATCTTTTTGGCTGCAAAATCCAGGGGCTCCGTCCCTTCATAGGCAAACTGGAGATGGTCACCGAACCCGTAATAAGAAACATGTTCCAGTTCCGGATAGAAGGGAAGGGTCTGGTCGCTGGCATTGACCAGCACAACCCGTTCTTCCTCATACCCTTCCGGATACTCCCGCATCAGATACTGGAGAGCCGCCATTTCCCCCGGGGTCCTGATGGCCTGGCCTTTTTCAATGCCCAGGCAGTCCACCCAATAGGGAAAAGGGATGTTCCCTTTCTGATGGAGGCCGCTCCATAAATCCCCGGCCAGAGAAAGCCCCTCTCCTTCCGCATCCGCCACTTTCAGGATATCCGGAATGGCCTCCGGGGCCAGTTTCGCCATGGCCCGGTAAACGGAAAGACTGTCCGCAGTCTGGGTCAGGCAGTCACAAAGGGTCTCCATAGCCGTTTCTTTGCTGCAGCGGCCTTTTTCCATCATCACCTCGATGTTGTCCAGCCGGCTCTCCACTTCTTTGTTCCGGAAGCTGAAGGGAGGGAGCTTGTGATGCTCTGTCAGGGTCACCATCAGGTAGTTGACCAGCCAGACGGAAATCACGTTGTCCGCCAGATTCCCCCCCAGGTTCCCGTAATTCCGGCGGTCCAGACGCTGCCGGATGAACCGTTTGGCCCTGTCTGAATAGGAATTGCCCGTAACAGCCCGTCCCAGGGCGCTCAGTCCGTCAGAAGCCATGTTGAGCATGCCGGCTTTCACCGCACCGGTAATGGCTCCGGTGATGCCGAAGCCGCCTCCCTGCCAATGGGCCTTGTTCATCTCTTTTTCTTCCCCCAGCTGCTCCAGGTAGCGGGCAATCACCGCCTGGTCTTCGGCCAGCCCGGTAACCAGTTCTGTTTTCTTGTACTGCTCAAAAAGTCTGTCTTCCAGATCTTTTTTGCTTATAAAATCAATGCCGTGATTGAGCAGGACTTCCACCGCCGCCTCTATGGAAGGATCGCAGGCATTAAAGATGATCCTGGTCAGGTCCCCCACCAGGGAAGCCGGGTCCGTGTATTCCTCCACCGCAACGTGTTCCCGGATATACCGGCCCACAAGCCGTCTCTGCCGTGCCCCTTCCCGGTTGAAGGAGGCCCACAGCTGCCGCCGCAGGGCCAGAGGCCGGGGGAAATCGATGTGATATTTGGAAAGGATGACGCACTGGCTGCCCGGCACATCGGGCAGGGTTTCCTCCACAGGTGCAGGGGCCGTCTCTGCAACGGGCTGTCCGGATGTGGCGGGAGCCTCTGGGGCGGCCGTGCTGCCTGCCGAGGCCCCTGCCTCTTTGTCTGCCGCCGGGGCACTTTCCGGCACCGTACCGTTTGGCATTTCCGGCATCCTGGCCCCGCAGTTAAAGCAGAATTTGGCCCCATCCGGCAGTTTCGTACCACAATTTATGCAAAACATTTTCAGTCCTCCTCTGAAAAGATTTTCCTTATGTCAGTACTACTCTACCATACCTGGCCGGAGAAAAAAAGTATGAAAGAGGGCGGCCGGGCCCCTGGGGCCGTTTCTGACTTCTTGCCATGCCCTCCGGGCGGCCGGGACGGGTTTGCCTTCGGCGAACCCCTACGCCGTTGGGGTCAACGTATGGTACAAATGGCGGGCCGCCGGTTGGGCGGCTTCCTGGTGCCCAACCCCAACCGGAAGGTGCCGGGGCTGGTCCGGACTGCCCGGGAAAGCCATCTGGCACCGGCCAAGGGCAAGCAGGGCTGGGGGTTCATGGATGCCCAGGGCAGCTGGCTGGTCCAGGGATTGAAAGAGGTACATAGTCTGTAAAAAAGGGGCTGCTGCCTGGGCAGCAGCCCCTTAGTCGGAAGTCCGGAGTCTGAAGTCGGAAGCCTCAGGACAGGATCCGCCTGGCTGGACGGATCCTTTTGATTATGTAAAACCAGAATCGAAATCAATCTGAGCCATCATTTCGTCCAAAGGTTCTACATATTCAAAAATTTGCATGCAAATTTAACATTCGGCTCCAGACTTCAGACTCCAGACTTGAGCCGCTACGCGGCTCTACAGCTAGGGGGTGCTGCGCGTTCTGCGCAGCACCCCCTCTTTTTTACTTCCCATGATGCTTTTCACTGTCTTCCACGGTCCGCACCCTTTCGATGGTGGGCTTTCCGTGTCTGTCTTTTTCGATCACGTCGATGCGGATGTATTTCAGTTCTCCGTCGAATTCCTTCACCAGTTTCCCCAGGGTCCCATCCTGGTCCAGGGCCGGGTTGGAACCAGCTCCGGCCATAATGGCCCGGTAGATCACCGCGGCGAATTCGTACCGGGTCATCATCCGGTTCCCTTTGAATTCTCCGTCTTCGTACCCTTCCACAATGCCTGCTTTGGCCAGTTTGGTCACGTAGTCATAGGCCCAGTGGTTTTCAGGGATATCCGGGAACAGGGCATCCTTGTCCACCTTCATCACGGTCCGGCCGGCCATCTGGTTCATCAGGGTCTTCAGCTGCTGCATCTCCCCTTCCTGCTTGGCCACCAGTTCCTTCAGGCCCCGGATTTCCTTGGCCATGGCCACCCGGCTGTTGGATACGTGGTTGTGCTGGCCCAGCTTGAAGGTGGCGCCAATGTTCACCATGTTTTCACCGCCGCCGGTGCTGCCCCCCAGGCTGAACATCACGTCCTCGTTGGGCCGGTAGAAGGCCCCCAGGGCCACCGCATTGGCGCCGCTGTAGCTGCCGGCCCCCACGGCAAAGTCCAGTTTGTCGTCAGGATCGAAGTCCAGGGGATGGAGGGCGGCCAGGGCTGCGGAGTTGGCCCCTACCCGGTCCACCCGGGCACCCAGTTTATTCACACTGTTGCCCAGCTGGTTGATGGCCCGGCCGGTCTGCTGGAGCTGGCTCACGTTCACCGCATCGGTCGGTGCCGTCCCCGGTGCCACATTGTGGATCTGGTTGCCGCCCATGTCCACCTTGCCGTCCTGGACAGTGATGGTCCGGTTGGCATCCCCGGTCTTCACGATCAGCCCGCTGTTGTTGATGGTGGTGCTGCCGGTGGTGACGCTGTTGAGGCCGGTCAGGTCTTTGGCCAGGCGTACATTGAGGGTATTATCGTCCCCTCTCACGATACCGATGTTTTTGGCATCGCTGACGTCTGCGGCACCGCCTTTGATGTTCAAAGTCTTGCCCAGGTCCACGGTCACATCTTTGCCGTCATCACCCTGGAACTTGCGGCCGCTGTTCACCTTGTCGCTGACCGTCTTCAGCTGATCTTCCGTAGCGGCCCGGCCGTTCTGGATGTGTTCTCCATCCCATTTCCGGTTGTCCAGACCGTTCAGGTAGTTCCCGTCTGCCGGATTGCTGTCTCCCGCTGTATTGGACTGCTTGCCCAGAGTCATGGTGCTGTCACCGGACCCGATGACTACCTGGCCGTTGGAGCCCTTGATGGCAACCTGCTTATTGGGATCATTGCCCAGGATGATATCATCATTCAGGTTCACCGTATGGTCATCCTTCACGGTGATATTCTTGCCGCTCTTGGCTTCCGAAGCCTTTGCTTCATTCTTGGCCAGCTGCTTCACATCCCCGATGCTGGCCGCATTGTTGTCGCCGGCATCGGCATACTGCTTGCCGTCAATGCCGCTGGCAATGTTGGTAATCTGCTTGGCCCCGCCGTTGATGCCGTCTTTGGTGATGGTGATGTCACCGACTTTGACTTCGTTAGTCTTCACCCCATCTTTATTGATGGTCGTTTCGCCAGCCTTGATGCTGCCGTCTTTAGTCAGGTCGACATCTTTATTCAGTTCAACTTTGATGGCTCCATTGTCTATGGAAGTCTTGATGTTGCCAGCTTTTTCCACAGTGCCATCAGCCTTGTAGGTCGTGTCACCTTTAATCTGGATAGCCTTGCCCAAATCCTGCTTGACAATCTTGTCAGCGCCTTTTTCATCAGACGTCAGGGCAAAACCACCGCCCTGGTTCTGATTGGTGATGGAGCCGACAATATCGCGGAGCTGCCCTTCCGTAGCGGCCCGGTTTTCCGTCACATGGTCCTTGTCCCACTTGGTGTTGTTCAGACCAGTGATGTAGTTACCGTTGGCCGGATTCTTGGTGTCGGAATTGGTCTGTCCGCCGATGGTGATTTTGTTGTCACCGCCCACCATGACCTTGGTGAAGTCCGGCGTATCGGTCATGACGATTTCCAGTCCGTCGCCACTCTTGCGGACGCCCAGGTTCTTGCTGGATGCCTTGGCTACAGCGTCTTTATCCAAGCCGCCTTTGATGGACAGGGTCTCATTCAGCTTCCGGGTGACTTCCTGGCCGTCGTTGCCCACGAATTTCAGCCCGTCGTCCAGGGTGGCCACGGTCTGGGCATTCTGGCCATCCTTATCGGTATAGACAATGCGGGTGATGTCCGTGCCGCTAAGATTTTCCTTGCCGGTCTTGCCATCTTTTCCTGCCTGTCCCTTTTCCGTCTTGATGATGGTAGTACTGTACCTCTGTTTACCGTCGGTCCCCGGGAGACCATCTTTGCCGGTGAGGCCAATGGAGCCTTCCTGACCGTCCGCACCGTCTTTGCCCAGGGCCAGATTGTCGTTGAGCTTGATGTTGTAGGTCATGAGGCCATCGCTGTCTCTTTCAGCAGCAATCATCAGGTTGCCGTTCTTTTTGTCATATTCCCCATAGGTATTGGTCCCCGGATCAGCGGTTGCCGGATCAGACTTGTCGTTGACCGTGACCACGGTACGCTTGCCGGCAGCTGTGGTGGCATTAGTGATGGCTTCACTGACTTTGGCCAGCTGATCTTCGGTGGCAGCCCGGCCACTGACATAATCCGGGGCCGTTACACTCCAGTCCTTATTGGACAGACCAATCGTATAACTGCCATCAACCGGATGGTTGCCCTTGTTGGTGGTCAGTTCCGTGTTGGTGAAGTGGCCAATCGTAGCATCACCGGCCTGCAGGGTGCCATCATCCAGATTTACATGTTTGGCCAGCCGGATGTAGAGCTTGCCATTATCATCTTTTGTCACACCGATATTGGCGTCCGTCAGGTCACCCTGGGCTTTGCCCACGATATCCAGCCGTTTATTGAGCTTCTTGTTGATGACTTTTGTATCATCATTCTGGCCGTCATCGCCGGCGAACTTCAGGCCGTCATCGAGCGTAGCTACGGTCTGGGGGTTCTGCCCATTTTTGTCCGTATAGACGATACGGGTGATGTCCGTGCCGTCCACGCCAGGTTTGCCATTCTTGCCGTCAGCACCGGGCTGTCCTTTTTCCGTACGGATTATGGTGGTGGTGATGCCATCAGCGCCGTCTTTCCCGTTGATGCCGATGTACCCATCCTTGCCGTCATTCCCGGCTTTGCCTTCCTGGCCTACCACCACGCTGTCCGCAGAGATGTTCTTGTCCATGAGTACATGGATGGTGGTGTTGCCATCCGCATCCTGTTCCACGGAAGTCAGCAGATTCTGACCGGAGTATTTGTCCAGTTCTTTCGTGCCGGCCCCCTTGATGTTGATGGTGCTGTTCAGTTTATTGCCCACCGGATTGGCTGTCTTGCCGGCCACCGGCATATTGGCCCCGAATTTCAGGCCGTCATCCAGGGTGGACACGGTATGGGTCGTAGTGCCGGCTTCACCGTCCTGATAGACAATGCGGGTGATGCCGTCGGTGCCGTTGACACCAGGCGTACCATTCTTGCCATCGGTGCCATTCTTGCCGATGGTCTTGATGATGGTGGTCACTGTGCCGTCAGCGCCGTCCTTGCCGGTGATGCCGATCTGGCCGTCTTTGCCATCCTTGCCGCTGACTGTCACCGTGTTAGCCGTCAGGTCCTTGTCCATCTTGATGGTGATATTGCCGTCGGCATCGACTTCGGTGGTCAGGTTATCTTCGCTGTAGTCATGGCCTGTCTTGAGATCACTGCCCTTAATGGTCACTTTGCCGCCCAGTTTGGCATTATAAGCCGTGCCGGAGTTGGCCGCGAAATTGAGTCCTTTATCCACTTCTTCCTTGGAAGCCAGGCCGGAGAGCGTGATGGTCTGCTTCGTTGCTTCTGTACCATTGGCATCCTGCACAGTGATCGTCAAATCACCATTATTATCAACGGTGTACTTGCCGTCCTTGCTGGCAGGGTTCTTCACCAGGCGCATATCCGACTGCATGACTTTATCAAGGCTTACATTGAAGGTAGTGCCGTCATTCTTGGTCATGATCAAAGTCTTGCCATCATTCGACACTTCGCCCCTGGTGACATAGTAATCGTGAAGATTGGAAATCGTGCCCTCGAGGCCATTGGTGCCGGTAAGAGCCGCCGAGCCTTTGCCGGATTCATCATAGGTAGCATTGCCGCCGGTGATGTATTTATCGCCGTCTACCGTGCCATGCTTGATATCTTCGGCAACCTGTTTGAGCTGATCTTCCGTAGCCGCCCGGCCGCTCTGGATCTGACTGCTGTTCCAACTCGTATTTTCTAATCCAGTGATATAGTAGCCCGGGCCGGGGTTGGCGCTATTGCCGCCGGACTGCTTGCCGATGGTGATGCCGCCGGTGTAGCTGCCTGAAGCATCCTTATCGCCTGTTACGTTAATCGTCGTAAAGCGCACCGTATCATCCGTTCTCACAGTAACATCGTCGCCGCTGCCGGAGATGATGATGTTCTGTCCCTGCTTGAAGTTGACCTTCCTGCTGGTAGGCGTCACATCTTTCTGCTTGCCGTCGTTGACATCCAGTTCCCAGCCGGCATTGACCGTGTCAGATACCGTCTTGAGCTGGTCTTCCGTAGCCGCCCGGCCGCTGACGATACCGTTGGCATCGGGGTTCCAGGTCGTGTTGGTCAGGCCCGTGACAAAGGTGCCGTCTTCCGTCTTGGCCTTGTCGCCATCCTTCTTAGTGGTGGCAACGCCGGTCTGACTGCCGATGGTCACGCCACCGATGCTGCCCTTGCCAGTACTGCCATCAAAGCTGACTTTATCACCAACCGTAATAGTGCCCTTCGTACCGTCGATGGTAACTTTCTTACCGTCATCGCTGCCCAGCGTGATGCTGTCGTTGAGCTTGACCGTGTTCTTGCCGCCGGCAGCCGCATCATTGTAGGTGACGGTGATATTCGAGTCGCCAGTGAGCTTGGCTGCATCCGTGGTGCTGCCCGCGATATTCTTGACATCGCCGATATTGGCGCCGTTGGTGTCCGTGTTGTAGGTCGGTTTTCCATCAGCCGTGCCGTCGGAGCCGCTTCCCATGTTGTTAACCTGGTTGCCGCCAAAGGAAATCTGGTCGCCGTTGATGATGACGTTCTTGGTCTCATCGCCTGCATTGTTGGTAATCTTGATGCCGCTGTCGTTCTGGACGGTCTTGCCGGTGGTGACGGAGTTCAGGTCCTTGAGGTCCTTGGCCAGTTTCACGGTCAGGGTGTCGGTGCCGTTGGAGACCACGCCGATGTTGTTATCGGTCAGTTTATCCTTTTCCGTCACGCCGCCGTTGATGGTGGTCTTCTGGTTCATGGTCCGGGCAAAGCCGGTGTTGTCCAGTGTGCCATCGGTCTTGATATCGCCGGCGTAGATCTGGCCGTCATCCATGGTGGCGACTTCATACGTATGGCCCTGGTCATCCTTATAGTGGAGGCGAGTGGCCTGGGTGTCATTACCGGCGGAGGTGATGTTCTGGCTGTCCGTCAAGGTCTTGGTACCGTAGGCGGCATTGGTATCCGCCTTGGCCGCCTTGCCGTCCTTGTCCGTCAGGTCCGGATTGCCGGCAAAAATCACATCGCTGGTGGTAACCGACGTAAAGGCCGGATTCTCGTCCATGAGGATGGAGATATCCCCGTTTTCCGCAATCCGGGTGGTCAGGTTGGCGGTACTGTAGCTGTGGTTAGCCGCTTCGTCGCTGGCCTTGATGGAAATCGTATCTCCCAGTTTCCGGCTGACCACCTTGTAGCCCTTGTAGTTGTCCGTGGTGTTGGAAGCATCTTTGGTGTTTGTGGTGAAGCTCAGGCCCGCCCCTTTCAGCTGGGCCACGTTCACCGCATCTGTATCCAGGGACCCGGCTGCCACACCGGTGATCTGGCGGGTCAGCAGGCTGCCTTCCGTGTCGTTGCCGATAGCAAGGGCGTTGGCATTGGAAACCCAAGCCGCGGAAGTATTTGTGCTGGCAGTTCCTGTCAGCACATCATAGCCCTTGGATCCGCTGGCACGGTTGGCCAGAGCCCCGCTGCCCAGAGCCACGCTGTCCGCCAGGGTTGCCTTGGCGCCGCTCCCGATGGCGGCCGCGTTAGTTGCAGCGTCTGTTGTGGTAGCGCCGAGGGCCGCCAAAGAATTCTTGCCGGCGGCGATGGAATTCTCACCAAAGGCGGTGGAGTTCTCACCGGAAGCAAGCGTCTTGTAGCCGAAAGCCGTGGCACCTGCCGCAGCGGCCTTGGTGTCGTTGCCGAAGGCCGTGGCGTAGTCGCCAGAAGCCTCGGTGGAATAGCCGAAGGCCGTGGCATCTTTATAGCCGTCGATGTTGTAGCCGTTCGTTCCTTCATGGGCTTTCGTCAGCACATTGTCCGGCGTAATGGCGACTTCTGTACCATTAATCGTAGTTTTGGCTGAAGAGGTCTTCTTCTGGCCATTGTAGACTTTACCGTTCGTACCTGCCGACGTATCAATGGTAACATTTCCATTGGCATCGACATTGACCTTCCAGAGACTGCCCTGATAATCACGGACGTAGGTGTTGCCATCCTTGCCGGCCAGAACCACATAATCGTGGAGTTCGCTGCCGCTGTCGATTGGCATCTGCTTGATGCCGGCAGTATGAACTTTATTATCAGCAGCAGATGTGTACGTGTAGGCAAGATTGCCATGGACATCCATCTGTTCTGTCTTATTCGTGTCATCTTCCGTGTATTTGTTGGTCACAGCACCATTCTCGTCGAGTTTGGCACCAGCGATGGTATCCGTGCCCCAGGCCGTTGATTCTTCATCGGCGGCGACAGTGGCGTTACCCCAGGCTGTGGAATACTGTGCCAGAGCACGGGTACGGTTGCCAAAGGCCGTGGCGCCCGTGGAAGAAGCGCGGGTATCGTTGCCGAAAGCGACGGAGTCATTGTACTTGGCAATGGTCTTCTCGCCAAAGGCCAGGGAACGGCCGCCGAGAGCCTGCGTGTCTTCGCCGAAAGCCACGGACTGCTGGCCACTGCCGTCATCTGCACCTGCCACCGTATTATGGCCAAAAGCCAGAGAAGCAGCACCTTTAGCCTGAGCACCCTGGCCAAAGGCCGTGGAAGATGCACCGCTGGCCGTATTGATAATATTGACAATATTTCCTTTTTTATCAGTGGTTTCCAGCCCGCCAAAGGCCGTGGCATACTGGCCCGTAGCCTTGGCATTCTTGCCGATGACCGTGGCACCCTTTCCCTCTGCCTGAGCGCCATTGCCGATGGCTACAGCAGAGTCGCCCGTCGCCTTGGCGCTGACACCGGCTGCCATGGAATTTTTAGCCACAGCACCTTCGTTGGTATAGTTGGTATCTGTTTCCGTATCGGGAGACCAGACGCTGTAGTCATGGACATTGACCTTCTGGGTGGCCGCTTTCAGCTGGGCCACGTTGACGGCATCCGTATCCAGAGTACCAGCAGCCAGATTGTTCAGCTGGCGGGTAATGGCAGTGGCAGTGATTTTGCCATCCCCATCCCGTTCTTCTGCCCGGCCGATGGAAACAGCTTCGTCCGTGGACTGCCAGGTTGAGGTATCATCCACAGAAGCCATGCCGGTCCGCGGGTCATAGCCTTCGATATTTTTATCCGCCCCGGATTTGGAATTTTTCCCCAGGACAATGGAGTTGGCCCGCCAGGCATTGGTCCCTTCGCCGATGGCAATGGCGTTTTCACCCCAGGCCCCACTGTTCTGTCCCAAGGCAATGCCATGAGCCGTGGTCCCGGCTCCGGATCCCAGGGCAATGCTGTAATTCCCCCAGGCTCCTCCGCCACCCAAAGAAACAGCATTTTGTCCCGTAGCATTGGAACCAGCCCCTACGGCAGCGGACTGGTATCCGGAAGACTGAGCATTATAGCCTACAGCCGTACCTGTATTGGAGGCTTTGGTTCCAGAGCCTATACCTGTACTTGCATAGGATACATTGGAATTGTAGCCCAAAGCCACGCCATAATTCTGATTTGTCGTAGCATTGGAACCGATGGCCGTAGAATAATTTGCATCTCCGCCAACATGGGCACCGCCAATGGCTGTTGCGTCCGTAACCGAATCATCATAATAGCCATTACCTTCCACGGTGGAACTCTTGCCGATAGCCGTCACATTCTTTCCTCTGGCACTGGCTCCGCCAACGGCCGTAGAATTTTCCCCTCTTGCTGAACTCATGTTCCCCAGGGCCGTAGAATAATTACCTTGTGCATTTGTTCCATACCCTGCCGCTGTAGCCGAAGAGCCGGAAGCCGCAGCACTCAAGCCCACTGCTGTAGAATTGCTTCCACCAGCAGCCGACTGAAAACCGACGGCCGTACTCTGGCCGCCGGAAGCGGTTGAACCACGTCCTACGGCAGTTGCATTATCGGAAGCCACACCGCCTACAGAAACGGCATTATCGCCCGAGGCTGTACCACCCACGGTAACGGCATGACTGCCACTGACTGCAGAATAAGCCCCAATGGCTGTACTCTGTTGACCCGTTGCTGAAGAGCCGCTGCCTACGGCCGTTGCCTGTGAATTTCCAGCTACACCGCCGATAGAAACTGCATGATCCGATGTGGCAGAACCGCCAACAGTGATGGCATACGGGCCGCTGGTGGATGACCCGGAACCAATGGCAACATTGTAATCACTGTTGGTATACCCGCCAATAGCAATAGAACTGCTACCGGCAGCACTAACCCGATTGCTGCGATAATCTGAACCGATGGCAATAGAATTACTTCCAATCGCATGTCCACCGATAGCCACAGCTCCTTCCTGCTGGGCACTGGTCCCGGAACCGATGGATACGCTGTCTTTCCCCATGGCTGCAGCCCGGTATCCGTAAGCAGAGGCATCTTCTCCCGACGCATAGGTCTGGGTACCCACAGCCGTGGCATTGTTCCCCTTGGCCACAGCGCTGACCCCGGCGGCCAGGGCATTGTCGCCGGTGGCGCCATCGTTGAGGTAGTTGTTGTTCCCGGCTGCATCCGTATCTGCTGTGGTCTTCACGCTGTAGTAATGGGTCATGGCGTTTTTCAGCTGAGCCAGGTTGACGGCATCACTGTCTTCACTGCCGGCGGCTACGCCGGTGATTTGGCGGCTGACGCTGCCGCTGCCTACGGAAAGGGCGCCTTCTGTGGATTTCCAGGCCAGGCCGCTCTGGGTGGACGTGGTGCCGGTCTTGGGGTCCCAGCCGGTAATGCCGCCGGAGCGGTCTGCTTTCGAATCTTTACCCAGAGCAATGGAGCCTTCCACGCTGGCATTAGTATTTTTGCCGATGGATACGGCATTTTCACTGGCCACAGCCGTATCCCCCACTGCTACGGCGGAATTGTCCGCAGTGGAATTGTACCCTACTGCCACGGCGTTGTTCCCGTTGGCGGTCACACTGGACCCGGCGGCGATGGAATTGCTGGCGGCCTGGTAGAGGGTGACGGAATAGAGTTTATCCAGGTTGTCGGATTTCTGGTAGTTGTATACCGGCTTGCCGTCTTTCTGGTCGGCCTTTGCGGCATCACTGGTGATTTCGGTTTTGGTGGTTTCTACCCCGGTATCCGGATCTTTGACCGTATAAGTATGGACGTACTGGGGCACAGTAGTGGTGTTGCCGTCGGCGTCCCGGAACACCTGGGGCACCTGGGTGGGATTGCCGCTGCTGTCCTTGTACCAGGCGGCATTGTCGGTAGATGTAGTCTTGTTGCCGTCTTTGTCGGCGTAATAGGTTATGGGTTTGTTGGTGATTTTTGCCGTGTTGCCGATGGCGGTGGAATTGTCCCCTTCAGCCTTGTTATTGTAACCTACAGCTGTGGAGCCGCCGGATTCAGTGGAGGTGTCCAGTTTATGGGCTGCCCCTTCCCCGTCTACCAACTTGGTATTGGCTGCATCCATGGGCTGGCCGTTTTTGGTGGTATCCCCTTCCGTTACGTTGCGGAGGGTATCGCTTTGGGTACCAATGGCAGTGTTATTTTCACCTTTTTTGTCAGTGCTTTGGCCTTGAACTACTTTCCCTACAGTCAGATTGCCCTTGTTATCGTAAGCCGCGGCGCCCCCATTGCCCAGATCAACCGTTTTATCCGCCGCCCATGCTCCTGAGGGCCAGGTGAGGCCCAGAGCCAGGGCCAGAGTCAGGGCATATACCCCCCCGGTATATTTTTCCGCTGGGAATGTTCCTTCCCGTGGTTCCGGGCGATTTCCGATACCACTACCCAGCTGTTCCGCACTTTGCTCCAGATGACCTTGTAGATCCTGTTCATAGGTCTCCCCCTTGCTCAATTTCACCGGAATCACCGTTTCTGCCATATTTCTATACTGTCTGTATTTTGGCATTCCAGTAACGATTTATTCTTATCAGCTGTAGATTTTCATTCCTGTCTGCAATCCATTCTGCTGAAATTACATTTCTCATTGTAATATGTTGTATTTCAGTCTTCAATAAGGAATTTACGCCAAATGAATAAAATTGTGATAATGAATAAAAGATGAAAATAAAGTGAGGAATTTGTGGATATTTGTATTTTTATCATTTTTGCAGTTGTTACAGGTAGATTGTGGGGAGCGAGTCTGTCGTTGGTCGTTCATCGTTGTGGAGACCAGATGCTGACGCATCTGGTTCTGAACGTATGGCCCGACCGACGGCCGGGAAGGACGACGGCGCCGGGTACTGCGGCGCCTAACCCACCACCAGCCTTGCGGCTGGTCCCCCGCCCTTGCAAAGGGCGGATATACGCTCGGGCCTTCGGCCCATTGTTTATTTCAGTACAAGGGCGAAGCCCACGTACTTGTTATCCGCCCTTTGCAAGGGCGGGGGACCGTTGCGCCTGCGCAATGGTGGTGGGTTAGCAGCCCCCTGGGCTGCGTTTCCATTCGGGAGCATTTGCCTCCGGCAAAAGGTCTCCTTTGGCGTGAGGCGGTCCGGCCCCACCGTCCCTGCTCTTCACTCTTCACTCTACACTCTTCACTATTTTTTTCATTCGTTGTTCCACCAACTGTTTTTTTCAGGTTCCCGGGCTATACTGGAACCATAAAGAGGCCCGGTCACCGAATACCGGTGCCGGGCCCAAAGTAAAGGGGAGTGACTGTTATGAAATTCAAGGTTAACGAAAATTGTATCGGCTGCGGGCTGTGCGAAGGGACCTGCCCTGCTGTGTTCCATATGACGGACGCCGGTGTGGCGGAAGCCATTCCCGATGTTGTTCCGGCTGAAGAAGAAGCCAATGCCCTGGCTGCCATGGAAGGCTGCCCGGCAAGTGCCATTGAAAAAGTAGAAGACTGAGAGTAAGGAAAAAAGACCGGCGGCTGCCGGTCTTTTTTTTGTCAGCGGTCAGCGGCCGATAGAGACCAGATGCTACCGCATCTGGTTTTGAACGTTTTTGCCCCCTGGGCGGCCGGGATGGGCTTGCCTGCGGCAAGCCCCTACAGCGTTGGGGTCAAAGATCCATCAGGAAAACCATAGGGACGGAATTGTCGGGGCATCTGTGTTTTTCTGACCAGCAGCCCGAATGTCCGACGGAGACGCCGCAGGGGCGGGCCGAAGGCCCGCCCTTCCCGGCCCTTACAGCTTCGGCAGCTTCTCCACTCCTGCCACCGGGCAGTCGTACTGGCCGTTGTTCTTGGCCTGGAATTCTTCTTTGGCGGCTGTCAGCAGGGCCGGGTCTTCCAGGACTTTCACCGCAGTCAGGGCGATGACTTTGCCGGCGGTGAGCATGCCTTTCTGGCCGATGCTGGAATTCACCTGGCCGGTTTTGTACCAGGAATGGCCCGGAGTGCCCAGGGCTTCGGTGGCCACGTTGAAGTAGTAGGTGGGAGCGATGAAGCCCACGTCCCCCACATCGGTGGAGCCGAAATCCAGTTCTTCCCGGTCGGGATCAAAGTCCTTGATCTCCGTATCCAGGGGCCGGGCCAGTTTTTCTTCCAGCCGGTCCCGGCCGTACCGTTTCAGGATCATGTCCTTTTCTTTGGTCTTCATGCTGTCGCTGAAGGAATCGGTAAAGGCTTTGGCCAGGGCGAAGTCCCGGTCATCCCATTGGGGCGCACCGATGGCGTGGAAGGCTTCGGTGGCTGCCTGGGCCAGGACTTTGTTGTTGATGTATTCGGAATAGCCGGATTCCCGTTCCACAGTGACCTGGGTGCCGCAGATGAGAGCCGCCCCCCGGGCCACGTCGTCCAGCCGGGGAACGATTTCCTTCACCTGCCGGTAATAGGGGGCCCGGACCACATAGCGGACCGCCGCATGGTCCTGGACCACGTTCGGGGCCCGGCCGCCCACGTCCAGATAGGCGTAGTGGATCCGGGCTTCCATGATCACGTGTTCCCGGAGGTAATTGGCCCCCACCCCCATGATCTCACAGGAATCCAGGGCGCTGCGGCCCAGTTCGGGAGCGCCTCCGGCGTGGGAGGTGATGCCTTTGAACTTGTAGGTCCGGCACACGTTGGCGTTCAGGTGGGGGGTGGCGGTGCGGTTTTCCGGAGCCGGATGCCAGGTAAGGAAGAAGTCCACCCCGTCAAAGGCCCCGTCCCGGGCCATGAAGGCTTTGCCGCTGAGGTTTTCTTCTGCCGGAGTACCGAAATACACCACGGTGCCCGGTTTGCCGGTTTCTTCCAGATAGTCCTTCAGGGCCAGGGCGCCGGCCAGTGCCCCGGTGCCCAGCAGGTTGTGGCCGCAGCCATGGCCGGGGCAGCCTTCGTGTTCCGGCTTTTTCACCGGGCAGCCCGCTTCCTGGCTGAGTCCCGGCAAAGCGTCGTATTCTCCCAGGATCCCCACCACCGGGCGTCCCTTGCCCCAGACGCCTTTGAAAGCAGTGGGAATGTTCACCAGATGACGGGTAACGGCGAACCCGTGGTGTTCCAGGGCCTCACAAAGGGTTTCGGCGGACCGGGTTTCTTCGTAGCCCACTTCCGCCAGTTCCCAGATTTTCCGGCTCAGGCCGATCAGTTCCTCCCGGTACCGGTCATCCACCGCCCGTTCAATGATTTTCTGTGCATCCATACCATCACGCTCCCTAGAATAGAAGATGGTTTCATTATAGCACAAAGAAGGGGCTGCTTTTCCAAGCAGCCCCTTTACTCACAGATACTTCTTCTCCAACCGTTCCAAAATTCCCAGGTAATGGTCCTGGACCCCTTTGGCCCCTTCTTCTTCCTCGAATTTCCTGCTTTTGGCGTCGATGTCCGCCAGGTCTTCCGGGGTCAGCTGGTTTTCGGCGAAGGTGTACACCACGTTGTTTTCCTTTTCCACGTGGCGCTTCAGCAGCCGTGCGTAGCCCATGGCTTCCGTCAGGATGTCCAGCTTGTATTCGGTCTTGGGATTCTTTTCGTATTCATCCAGGGCGGTGGCCAGGCTCATGGCGTGGTCCCGGCCCAGGTCGTGTTCCACCAGCATCCCGTGGGTCACCAGGTTGTCCGCCACCCGGCCCAGCTTCTGCACCATCACCGGGAACAGGAACTTTTCTTCCTTCCCGTGATGATGTTTGTCCGCATAGTTCCGGATGAAATCCACCATGTCCCGAAAATCCCCCACGTCCACCGGAGACAGTTCCAGGATCCCGATGCAGGCCTGGCGGATCACTTCCAGCATCCGGCTGATGTTCTCATGTTCTTTTTTCATGCACTCAATGCTGTAGGTCATGGTTCTTCCTCCTTCAGGCCGCTTTGGGACGGAGCACGTAATGGGTGTGGTCTTCCTGTTCCAGGGTGTAGCCGGTGTTTTCCAGCATCCCTTCCATCATGGCATCCCGCAGGATGTAGTACACCCGGGGGTTCACGTCCGCTTCCTGCCAGTAGCCCCCGTGGAGATCATCGGTCTGGTCCCAGGCGAAGGCATCCGGATTCTGGTCGGTGACCTGGTTCACCCGGTCGCAGGGCATGCCGTTCAGGAAGGCGTCTTCAAAGGCCCGGTAGATGGCGGAAGCATCGGCGTCCGAACCCAGAGCCCGGTCCTGGCCCACTTCCCGGGCCAGTTTTTCCAGTTCCGGCAGCAGGTTGTCGTTGTGGTGGAGCAGGGCGGACACCAGCTGGGCATAACGGCCTTCCGCATCGTGGATCCGGCCCTGGAGCCAGCCGTGGATGTTGGTGGTGTCGATCAGTTCGTCCAGAGGACGGGTTTCTTCCTTTACATAGTCAGCTGCCGGTTTGTCCCCGGTGCCCCAGCCCTGTTTTTCCGCTTCTCCGGCGATCCGGGCGATGATGGCTTCCTGGAGCTGGATCTTGCCGTACAGCCAGTGATGGATGGGTCCCAGAAATGCGCTCATGGTCTCCCCTCCCCTCAGTTTTCCGCCAGAGCGGCGTTCACAGCGTCAACCACCTTCTGAGGGTCCAGCCCGTGGACGAAGGCAGCGTCATTCAAAGATTCCATCTGGGAAGAAGGGCAGCCCAGGCAGTGCATCCCTACAGCCTGGAGAGCCGGGATGGCTTCCGGATGTTCAGCACAGATCTTGCCAACCAGCATTTCGCCCGTGATTTTCTTTGCGTTTTCCATTTTCATTTCCTCCATTGTATGATGATTTTTGTTTTTCCTTATCAGCAGAACCTGGCCTAGCGGCAGGTTCTTTGTTTCCTTACATGTCATAGTATACGGGAGGAACAAAAAAAGATATGTTGTTTTAACAACATATCTTGGTTTTCTTTATTCAGTTTCGGGATTTTCCGTCTCTTCCGTCTTGGCCTCTTCCAGGGCTGCGGGCTCAGGGTCTTCCACCCGGTGGGGATACAGCAGGGAATCTCCCCGGCCCGGGGTCAGATAGTACCCGTAATTTTTCAGATACCGGTACATGACTTCCACCGTGTGGAGCATCTTTTTCTGAGCGTCCTGGCTCAGGTCTTCCGGGCCGGCAGGAGGCGCCATGGGCATCCGCAGCACATTGGCCCCGCTCTGGACGCTGAGGATCTGGCCGTGGGCATGGATCCGCCGGATGGACCAGGGAGCCACAATGTTGGCCCGGGGGAACAGGATCCGCAGCACCGCCGTAAGCCGCAGGTATTCTTCCAGGGCCATCCGGTCCTGCTGGTAGAAAGGTGTCCCCTCTTCCGGCAGGAAGGGGGTCAGGGTGATGGAATGGGGAGCCAGCTCCTGGAGCAGGGTCAGATCCCGGACCAGGTATTCCGCCTGTTCATAAGGGGCTCCCACCAGGAACCCGGTATCCGTTTCAAAACCCAGGTCTTTCAGATCGTTGATGCAGGCGATTTTGGTGGACAGGGAATGGGTGGGAGGATGGAGCCGGGAAAAATGGAGAGGATCCGCGGTCTGGAAGCTGAGGAAATACCGCTGGGCCCCGGCCTGGTGGAGCCGGTGGTAGGACTGGCGGCTCCGTTCCCCGATGGACAGCCCCAGGGCACAGTCCGGGAACTGCTTTTGCAGGTTCCGGAGCAGGTTGCACATGATCATGTCCGTATAGTAGTGGTCTTCCCCGCCCTGGAGCAGGAAGGACCGGATCCCCATCTGGTACCCCAGTTCGCAGGCGCCCCGGATCTGTTCCCAGTTCAGCCGGAAACGGGGCAGGTCGTTGTTCTCTTCCCGGCGGCGGCAGAACAGGCAGTTCTGGGGACAGTGGTTGGTGAATTCCAGCACCCCCTGGAAATGCACCTTCCGGTGGAACACAAAATTCATGGCCTCCTGGGCCCCCCGGAACAGCTTGGCCCGGAGCAGAGGATCCTCCGTCAGCAGGAGTTCTTTATACTCCTCCTCCGTAAGCACGGAATATTCCTTCAGCTTGTCCACCAGATCCACAATGTCCACCCGCCCTTTCCTTTTGATTGCAGTACTTTTATTATACACTAGGTTGGATAAAAAGAGTAGGCAGAGTTCCTTGACAAGGGAAAATCACTACGATATACTAACTCTGTTAGCTTATGGAGGGGTGGCCGAGTGGTTTAAGGCACCAGTCTTGAAAACTGGCGATTCCGCAAGGGACCGTGGGTTCGAATCCCACCTCCTCCGCCAAATATTGAAAAAAGAGCTGTTGCCCGGGCAACGGCTCTTTTTTTGTGCGGAATGGGCCCCTCTGGGCGGCCGGGATGGGCTCGCCTGCGGCTAGCCCCTACAACCTTGGGGTCAGGGATTCACCACGGAAAATTCTGAGGACGGGGTTGTTGGAGGATCCGTTTCTCTGACCGTTGTTGTCAGTCCCCGATTCCAACTTTGTACGGCAGCCCGGCCCATGGTTCTATATCCGCCCTTTGCAAGGGCGGGGGTATCCATGCCCAGCATGGGTGGTGGGTTAGCAGCCCACAGGGCTGCGTTTTCATTCAAAAGCATTTGCCCATGGCAAATGGTCTCCTTTAGCGGGAGGCGGTTGATGCATGGAGCGGGCGGCCCTGCCGTCCCGCTCTTCCCTCTGCACTCTTCACTCTGCCCTTTCAAACATGCATGAATAACGGTACTGTGATGGAGGCTTCTCCAAGAACTTGTTGACACATACAATACCGTTCCCGTAATTGACTTTCCTGTCTTTCTGGCCTATAATGGAATCAGCCAGAAGGACAAAAGGTGCATACTTGCACGAATACCCCTGGGGGGCTAGCCCGGGGGTATTTTTTGGCTAGTTGCCGTCTTTATCGTGCTCGTCTAACCATTTGCGAATAAGGGTATTCCCACCTTCGCTGCAATTGAAAAAAGAGCTGTTGCCCAGGCAACGGCTCTTTTTTTGTGCGGAATGGGCCCCTCTGGGCGGCCGGGAGGGGCTTGCCTGCGGCTAGCCCCTACGGCGTTGGGGTCAGGGATTCACCACGGAAAATTCTGAGGACGGGGTTATCGGAGGATCCGTTTCTCTGACCGTTGTTGTCGGCCCCCGATTCCAACGTTGTAGGGGCGCAGGGCCGGCGGTCTTATATCCGCCCTTTGCAAGGGCGGGGGTATCCATGCCCAGCATGGGTGGTGGGTTAGCAGCCCACAGGGCTGCGTTTTCCTTCAAAAACATTTGCCCATGGCAAATGGTCTCCTTTGGCGGGAGGCGGTTGATGCATGCCCTCTGGGGGGACTTACGGTTTGATTTTTTTAACCGGATTCCTTACCCAGTTGCTCTCTCGATGCCTTACCTCTTTTTTACTATCTTCCTTCTCTTCCATCTTCAACCAGCCAGCCACTCGTTTTCTCAGTTCTTCGCTGAAGCCTTCCAGATCGTCCTGGGTGATGGCTCCTTCGTGGATCAGGCAGAGGATGTTGCTGAACATCCGGGACCTGCGCATTTCGCAGAGTACGCCTGCATCTTTTCTGTGTTCCAGGAGTTCATCCTCCAGTTTATGGAACCTTTCGGCTGCCTGGGTGTCTTCTTCCAGGATGGCTTTATACTGTTCCAGCAGGGTGGCCATGTAATTTCCCTGCCAACCTGGAAGGCGTTTTCTGAACAGTTTCCAATCGGATTCAATGCACATGGTTGAAATTTCTCCTTTGGTTTCATTCATCGTGGGTCGTTCGTCGTTGTAGAGGCCCCTTGGGCGGCCGGGAAGGGCTTGCCTGCGGCTAGCCCCTACGGCGTTGGGGTCAGGGATTCGTAGTTCTGGCGGGCCGCCGGTTGTGCGGCCCCTACGGATCCGTGCGGCCCTGCCGTTATACTGTACCCATAAGTGTGGACACTTTTTAAGAGTAGCACCTGCCCACAAAATTGGACAGGCTACAATTTGAATCCTTTAAAATTGGCGTGCTCATTTTTGGACCCAAC
>NZ_JBQKCH010000022.1:0-28589 GCF_052122455.1 Acidaminococcus sp. HCP3S3_G9_1
AACTAGCTTTGATTTTTTAACCTGGTTGTCATCCAGGTGACTCGATCTCATCACTAAAAGTGACTTGACCCGCACATCTGTCAACAATATTCAGTTCTCAAAGTTCGTCTCACTGTCTCAGCGACAGCTTCTATATAATACCAGACTTTTGTTTCTTTGTCAACAACTTTTTTCTTTCAATGTTTCAGTTGAAACATTTCGTTGTCGATCAAGTTTCAGTCTGTTGCTTTCTCTTCGAGAAAGCTTATTTAGTATAGCAAAAAGGCAGAGGAAATGCAAGCATTTTCTCTGCCTTTTTCAAATTTATTTTCCTGCTCAGAAGAATTCCTTCAGAGAGAAGGTCTGATCCCGATTGGGGCCTACGGACACAATGCCGATTTCCACGCCCACCACTTCGCTGAGCCGGTTCAGATAGGCCTGGGCTTCCGCCGGCAGGTCGCTGTAGGACCGTACCCCGGAAATGTCCTTTTTCCAGCCTTTGAAGGTTTCGTAAACCGGTTTGGCTTTGGCCAGGATGGTCAGATCCGCCGGGATGTGCTGGATGGGTTCTCCGTCGATGGTCCAGCCGGTGCACATCTTGATTTCGTCCATGCCGTCCAGGATATCCAGCCGGGTAATGGCCAGGGCATCCATGGAGTTCAGCCGGGCAGCGTATTTCACCATGAAGGCATCCAGCCAGCCGCAGCGGCGGGGCCGCCCGGTGACAGTGCCGAATTCATGGCCGGTGTTCCGGAGATAGGTTCCCGGGCCGTCAGTATCGAACAGTTCGCACACAAAGGGGCCTTCCCCTACCCGGGTGGTATAGGCTTTCACCACGCCCACCACATGGTCGATGAACCGGGGCCCTACGCCGCTGCCGGTGGCTGCATTGCCGGCGGTGGGGTTAGAGCTGGTCACATAGGGATAGGTGCCGTAGTCGATGTCCAGGAAGGTGGCCTGAGCCCCTTCGAACAGAACTTTCTTGTGAGCATCGAAAATGTTCCCCAGAGCTACGCTGGTGTCAGTCACATGGGGCCGCAGTTCTTCCGCATAGTCCAGGTAGGCTTTCAGCATGGGTTCATAGGCCAGAGGTTCTGCCCCGTAGACTTTGGTGAACAGGGCATTCTTGGCATCCAGGTTCCGTTTCAGCTTGGCAGCCAGCACGTCTTTGTTCATCAGATCGCAGACCCGGATCCCGGTACGGGCATATTTGTCCATATAGCAGGGTCCGATGCCCCCTTTGGTGGTGCCGATCTTGGCATCCCCCAGGGCAGCTTCCTGGAGTTCGTCCTGCTTTTCATGGTACGGGAACACCACATGGGCCCGGTCGCTGATCAGCAGGTTGCTGGTATCCACGCCCTTGGCCTTCATTTCGGCGATTTCCTGGAGCACCACACGGGGGTTGATCACCACACCGTTGCCCAGGATGCAGGTTTTGTCCTTGTATAAAATCCCGCTGGGCAGCAGACGGAGCTTGTAGGAAACGTCATTGACCACCACCGTATGGCCGGCGTTGGAACCGCCGGAATAGCGGACCACCGCATCAGCCTGCTGGGCCAGGTAGTCAACGATCTTGCCTTTACCTTCGTCCCCCCACTGGGAACCGATTACAACAACAGATGACATAGAGTTCTCCTTCTTTCGGGTTACATTCCAAACCGGGCGTAGATTTCATCCACATGCTTCAGCATATGTTTCGGTTCGAAGCAGGCTTCCACTTCTTCTTTGGTCAGGTACTTGTCGATGTCCGGATCCGCTTCCACGTTGGTCTTGAAGTCGGCCCCTTCCATCCACCGGGCCATGGCGTTCCGCTGCACCCACTTGTAGGCATCTTCCCGGAGCACCCCTTTGCTTACCAGAGCGATCAGCAGGTTCTGGCTGTAGATCAGACCGCCGGTCAGGTTCAGGTCCCGCATCATGGCTTCCGGATATACCAGCATCTTGCCCATGATGTCCTTCATTTTCCGCAGCATGTGGTCCAGCAGGATGGTGGAATCCGGCAGGATGATCCGTTCCACGGAAGAATGGGAAATATCCCGTTCATGCCACAGGGCCACGTTTTCGATGGCAGCTTCTGCGTTGCCCCGGAGCACCCGGGCCAGGCCGCAGATCTTTTCACAGGTGATGGGGTTCCGTTTGTGAGGCATGGCGGAAGAGCCCTTCTGGCCGGGAGCAAAATATTCTTCCGCTTCCCGGACTTCCGTACGCTGGAGATGACGGACTTCCGTGGCCATCTTTTCCAGGGTGGCGCCGCACACGGCGATGGTGCTCAGATAGAAGGCATGGCGGTCTCTCTGGACAACCTGGTTGGCAATGGGCACAGGGGTCAGCCCCAGTTTTTCGCACACGTATTTTTCCACAAACGGGTCAATGTTGGAATAGGTCCCGATGGCACCGCTGAGTTTCCCTACGGAGATGTATTTCTTGGCCATTTCCAGCCGTTCGATGTTCCGTTCGGTTTCAGACATCCACAGCAGGAACTTCAGGCCGAAGGTCATAGGTTCCGCATGGATCCCGTGGGTACGGCCCACGCACAGGGTGTGACGGTATTTCTGAGCCTGGCTCTTGAGGATTTCATGGAGTTCCTTTTCTTCCCGGATCAGGATTTCCGCGGAATGTTTCATCATGAGCCCCATGGCCGTATCCTTCACGTCGTTGGAGGTCAGGCCTTTATGGATATATTTGGAAGCATCGCCGACGTGTTCAGCCACAGAAGTAAGCAGAGAAATGATGTCATGGTTGGTGGTCTTTTCGATTTCATGGACCCGGTCCAGATCGAAGTCCGCCTTGGTTTGGATGTCATGGAGCGCATCATCCGGTACAATGCCCAGTTTGTTCATGGCTTCGCAGGCCGTGACTTCAACTTTGACAATGTTGCGGTCTTCGTTTTCTTCCGTCCAGATGGAACCCATTTCTTTACTGGTATAACGTGGAATCACAATACTTCCTCCTTAGGTATAACAAAAAAATGGCATAACGAGGGAACACACCGTTCCCGCTGTCTTTTTATTGTATCATTTTACCGAACGCTTCGCAACGACAAGAATTTTTTGTTTGCAATAAAAGAACCCGCTGTTCCAAGCGGGTTCTTTCCTTCGGCAATTGACAATTGACCATTGACAGGCGGCTGCTGTATGGCAGCCGCATTTATTCCGGTCTCCGGCTCAGATCCTCGAACCGGGTGATATCCTTCCGGAAATACAGCGGCACCGTGCCCACCGGACCATTCCGGTGCTTGGCCACGATCAGTTCCGCCACGTTCTTCTGTTCCGTATCCGGGTTGTAGTAATCGTCCCGGTAGATGAAGCAAACAATATCCGCATCCTGTTCCAGGGCCCCGGATTCCCGCAAGTCACTGAGCATGGGCCGTTTGCTGGTACGCTGTTCCACGCTCCGGCTCAGCTGGGACAGGGCGATCACCGGCACATTCAGCTCCCGGGCCAGCCCCTTCAGGGACCGGGAAATATCACTCATTTCCTGCTGCCGGTTGTCGCTGGCCCGTTTGGAGGACCCCTGCATCAGCTGGAGATAGTCCACGATGATCAGATCCAGGCCGTTCTCGTTTTTCCACCGCCGGGCCTTGGACCGCATTTCCAGGGCCGTCATCCCCGGCGTATCATCCAGCATGATCTTGGCGGCACTGAGCTTGTCCGCCGCGTTTACCAGGTTGGGCCATTCGCTTTCCTGGAGCTGGCCGATCCGCAGCCGGGAGGCGTCGATCCGGGCCTGGGAGCACAGCAGCCGCTGGACCAGCTGCTCCTTGCTCATTTCCAGGGAGAAGAAGGCTACGGATTTTCCCCCGTCCAGAGCCACATGTTCCGCAATGTTCAGCACCAGGGAGGATTTCCCCATGGAAGGACGGGCTGCCACGATGATCAGATCCGAAGGCTGGAGCCCGCTGGTCATTTTGTCGAAATCGGAAAACCCGGTGGGCAGGCCGGTAAAGGCATCCTTGGTGTCGTACAATTCCTCGATCCGGGCCATGGCGCTTTTCACGATGTCCTTGATCTTCACCACGCCCCCGGAATGTTTCCGGTTGGCCACCGCCAGGATCTTCTGTTCCGCCTGGTCGATGGTCTGGGCAATGTCCTGTTCTTCCTCGTAGCCGCTGGCCGCCACTTCCGTAGCCGAATTGATCAGCTGCCGGCGGAGGGATTTTTCCTCCACGATCTTGGCATGGTACACCACATTGGCCGCAGTGGGCACCGCATTGCTGAGAGCGGTGATGGCCGCCGTGCCTCCGATGGCATCCAGCTTCCCCAGCCGGCGCAGTTCTTCGGTGACCGTAACCAGGTCCACCGCCTCGTTCCGGCTGTGGAGATCCATAATGGCCGAAAAGATCACCCGGTTGTCCGGCCGGTAAAAGTCATCCTCATTGAGGATTTCCCCGGCTTTGTCGATGGCATCCCGGCTGATCAGCATGGCCCCCAGCACACTTTGTTCCGCCTCGATATTCTGGGGTGGAATACGTTCTTCCAAAGAGCAGACCTCCTTCCTGAAAAGAAACCCACCACCGTATCACAGAGGTGCCGATCCCCTTCTCAAGACAGTCATTGTCCTGTCTGTCCGCCCTTTTCAAGGGCGGGGGACCAGCCTGGGGCTGGTGGTGGGTTCCTTTTTTATTCTTCCGTTTCTACAACGACCTTGAACTTGGCGGATACATCCGGCAGCAGTTTTGCCGTTGCGGTGTATACCCCCGGGCTCTTGATGGTTTCCGGAATCTCGATCTTCCGGCGGTCCACCCCTTCCATCCCGGTCTGGGTCAGCAGGGCATCCGCCACATCCTTGGAGGCAATGGATCCGAACAGCTTCCCGTTGGCTCCCACCTTCACCTTCATGTGCAGGGTCACCTTTTCCAGCTGGGCAGCCAGGATCACCGCTTCGTCATGAGCCTGGGCAGCCCGGTGTTTGGCCACCTGCATGTCCTGTTTGGCCTGGTTCAGGTTCCGGGAGGTGGCTTCTTCCGCGATTCCCCGGGGAATCAGATAGTTCCGGCCGTAACCTTCCGCCGTTTCGATGATATCGCCTTTCTTACCCAATTTCTTGATGTCCTGCAGCAGAATTACCTTCATCTGTATCGCTCTCCTTCATTTGTTCTTTGGCCAGCTCAAGGACCTTCGGCATCAGTTCTTCCGCCGTCACGCCCTTCACCTGTACCCCGGCAACAGTCTGATGGCCGCCGCCGCCAAGTTCTTCCATCATCACCTGCACATTGACGGATCCGTCACTGCGGGCACTGATGCTGACTCCGTTTTCATTCTGGCTGAAAACCACACTGGCCCGGATGTCATCCATGGTCAGCAGTTCATCCGCCGCCTGGGCCACGATTACCGGCGTATCCTTGTCCTGACAGGAACACTGGTGCACCGCCACAGCCAGCCCGGGCAGAGGCTGTTTCATCTCGGTGATGATCCGGGCCCGGGTGAGCACCGTATGTTCATCATCCTTGAACAGCAGGGAAACCATATGGGGGTCGGCTCCGTTCCGGCGCAGGAAAGCCGCCGCTTCGAAAGTCCGTTCCCCGGTCTGCACCGCAAAATTCTTGGTGTCCACCAAAATCCCTGCATACAGGGCCGTAGCTTCCACTTCAGAAAACTGCAGCTTGTTTTCAAAATACTGGAGGATCTCCGTCACCATTTCACAGGTGGAAGAGGTGGACGGTTCCATATACTGGAGCATCACATCGGTGATGGCATCCTCCGCCCGCCGGTGATGGTCGATGATGATCCGCCGGCGGATGGCCTGGAGCACCTTGGGGGCCGCGCTCAGCATGGCCCGATGGTGGTCCACCAGTACCAGGATGCTGCCGGGAGTGATCCGCTTCAAGGCCTCTTCCTCGTTGACGAACAGGGACAGGTACCGGTCGCTCTGGTCCTTGGACACTGTCTCCAGCTTCTTCAGGGAAGGCCCCTGGCCGCTGGTGACGATGCAGCAGCTTTTGTTCAGGGTCAGAGCCATTTTGGCCACCCCGATGGCTGCCCCCAGGGCATCGTAGTCCTCGTTGGCATGGCCCATAATGAACACCTGGTCCGCACTGACCATCAGTTCGTGGATGGCCTGGGCCACGATCCGGGCCCGGACCCGGGTGTTTTTGGCCTGGACGGAGCCCCGGGCCCCGTAGAAGCTCATATCGTCCCCCAGCTGGACCACTGCCTGGTCCCCGCCCCGGCCCAAAGCCAGGTCCAGGGCCGCCTGGGCCTTCTGGCTCAGTTCCGCCAGGTTCCGGCCGTCCGCCGCCACCCCGATACTGATGGTGGGGCTGATCCGGTTGCCGCTTTTGATCTCCCGGACCCGGTCCAGCACCTGGAACTTCTTGCTGATGGTGTCCGTCAGCCCTTTTCGGCTCATGCCCACCACAAACATGTCTTCCGTGTATTTCTGGAAGTACCCGTGGACTTCCTCCACCCAGCCCCCGATAGCCTTGGTCACGTCCACGATCAGGCTGGCCCGCTCGTTTTCATTGAGGCCTTTCATGGCATCGTCGTAGTTGTCGAACTGGACATAGGCCACCACCGGCCGTTCTTCCTCATACCGTTTTTTCTGCCGTTCCCGGTCCGTGATATCCGTCAGGTACAGGGCCAGCCCCGTATCCTCCTCCGGATTGTCGGTGATCTGGATCCGCCGGACCAGCATCTTGTAGATCCGATCCCCGATCTTGATCTGCTTGTCCGCGTCCCGGAGCCGCAGGGTGGCAAAATTGTTGTCCGGCGGCGGCAGCACCTTTTCAAAAGGCGTGGCCAGCGGCACCTCCACCGCGATGAATTCGTTGAACAGCCGGTTCCGCCACTGGAGATGGCCCTCTTTGTCGAAAACCCCGATGCCGATGGGGATCCGCTGGGACGCATAATTGTTGGCCCGTTCAATATTCCGGACCACCGTGGTCATGGAATGGTTGAACCAGGCTTCCCGAAGCCGGTTGCTCCGGAAGGTCAGATAATAGACCAGCAGCACCGAAATGAACCCGATGGCCGTACAGATGGCCAGATTCACCGCAATCCCGTAGATCACCAGGACGGACCCCAGCAGGGCCACCCCGATGCGCACGGACTGCCACAGGTTCCGGCGTGATTTCTCCTCCATACTATCCCCCTCTATTCAGGCTTTTTGGCCCCTGACTTCCGGATCTTCCGGAGATCGAAGACCATTTCATAGGCCCCCAGCACCACCACCAGCTGGGAGGCGATGGGCAGGGTGAAGGTCAGCAGCAGACTCAGCGGCAGCAGGATCCGGGGATAATGGCGGTATTCCACATACCAGCGGATCAGGCTCAGCCCCTGGACCAGGAGCAGCATGTTCATCATCATATACAGGGTGTACCCGCCCCGGTACACCAGGGAATCCTGATAGTTCTGGCCGAAGAAGATCAGCATCATCCCGATGCCATAGGGCAGGAGCAGCCATTTGGGCAGCTTCCACAGGGAAAAAGGCGGAAACCAGGGGTAGTAATCCCCCATCCGTCCCAGGATCTTCCGGGCCGCCCAGTAGTTGGCAATGGCGGTAATGGGCGCGCTGAGCAGCACCCCGGCCGGCAGGATCAGTTCGAACATCTTTTTCAGCTGGGCCAGCTGGGTGTCCGTGAGCCCGTTCATCCCCAGGGTCTGGAAAATCTCGCTGCTCATGTTCACCGATTCGTCAATGGACTGGAAGAACACTTCGATTACATTCACATGCATAAAGAAATAGGCTGCCAGGGCACTGAGCACCGTGGAAAGGAGGGCCCCCAGGCTCCCCATGAGCAGGGTCTGGGTGGGAGTCATCTGTTTTTCCATGGCATAGCCCATGAACAGGCCGATGAGCCCCAAAATCAGGCACTGGGTCAGAGCCTGGAGGGGGGACAGCAGCACCGCCACCACACACCCGGTGACCAGCAGGCACAGGATGCTCCATTTCAGCCCGTTCCGCCGGCCGCAAAGGATGATGGGCAGAGGCCACAGGATGCTCACGATGATGTCCAGCACCGGGATGTAGTTCCCCACCAGGGTAAAAAGCACGGCCACCGCCGCCAAAATGCCGGATTCCACCAGCGAAGAAGTTTTATGGTAATGCAAAGCGATATTCCTCCATGATGATAGTTTCCTTCGGCCATTGACTATTGGCCATTGACAACCAAGAGAGCGTTTCCCTACTATTCTACAATATTTGACAAAAAAAAGACAGACCCCCGAAAGGGTCTGTCTCTGTCATCCAGCTTATTCAGCCGTAAACGGCAGCAGTGCAACGTTTCTGGCACGTTTGATGGCAATGGTCAGCTGACGCTGATGTTTTGCACAGGTGCCGGAAATCCGGCGAGGCAGGATCTTGCCCCGTTCGGTGATGAACTTCCGCAGCTTGGCTGCATCTTTATAATCGATTTCCTGGACTTTGTCGACGCAGAAGGAGCAAACTTTTCTTCTGGGTCTCCGGTTACCTCTTTCACGCTTCATCATAGCTATTCTCTATCCTCCCTTTTAAAATGGGATCTCTTCGTCAAAACCTACTTCAGAGCCAAAGCCACCCATGGGACCGGCGGAGCCGCCCTGAGAGGACTGATTCTGGGATGGAGGATTCTGCTGGCCTGCGGCAGGACTGCCGGAGCCTTTCCGTTCGATGAATTCAACCCGGTCCGCAATGACTTCCGTCATGTAATGCTTGTTCCCGTCTTTTCCATCGTAGCTGCGGATCTGCAGACGCCCTTCCACCAGAGCTCTCTGACCCTTGGTCAAACTGTTCCCACATAATTCAGCGGTTTTATTCCACGTTACAATGTTGATAAAATCCGCTTCCCGCTGGCCGTTCTTCGAAGCGAAGGGACGGTCAACTGCCAGAGTAAAGGTGCAGACCGTTTTTTCCGTAGGTGTAACCCGGACTTCCGGATCCCGTACGAGACGGCCCAACAAGATAATGCGATTCATACACCCAGCCTCCTTATTCGCCTTTGCGAATGATCATGTGACGCAGGATATCGTCGGTAATCTTCATCACACGGTCCAGTTCCTTTACGGCTGCAGGTTCAGCGGCAAACGTGGTCAGAACATACAGACCATCATTGAAGTCCTGAATAGCATATGCCAAACGTTTTTTGCCCCACTTATCGGTTTTTTCGATCGTAGCGCCGTTAGCCACCAGCAGGTCATCGAACTTCTTTACAACAGCGTTGAAAGCGTCCTCTTCTACCGGTTTAACGATGTACATGACTTCGTAGTTATTCACGAAATCACCTCCTCCTTTGGATTTGCTCCTCTACCATGAGGGCAGAAGAAGTATATATAATATATACAGCCTTAAAAGTATAGCATGGGAAGAGAATAAATGCAAGAAGGAAAAGGAATCTTTTCTGTAGTATAATAATATGATATCAATTCACAAAGGAGCACCACCATGTTCGTCTATGCCGACAATGCAGCTACCACCCGGGTCCTGCCCAAGGTCCTGGAAGCCATGCTGCCTTATTTTACAGAACAGTACGGCAACCCCTCCAGCACCTATCCCCTGGGGCAGGAAGCCTCCCGGGCCCTGATCGGCTCCCGGGAAACCATCGCCCGGCTGCTGGGCTGCCGGCCCCGGGAGATTACCTTCACCTCCGGGGGCAGCGAAAGCGACAACCAGGCCCTGCGGACCGCCGCTGCCTGGGGAAAGAAGCACGGCCGCACCCATCTTATCGCCAGTGCCATTGAGCACCACGCCATCCTCCACACCCTGGAGGCCCTCCAGAAGGAAGGCTTTGCCGTGACCCTGCTGCCGGTCAACCAGGGAGGCCAGGTGGAACCGGACACCCTGTCCCGGGCCCTGACCCCGGAAACCGCCCTGGTATCCGTCATGACCGCCAACAACGAAACCGGCTCCCTCCAGCCCATCAGGGAGCTGGCCGCCCTGGCCCATAAACAGGGAGCCCTGTTCCACACCGACGGGGTCCAGGCCCTGGGCCATGTGCCGGTGACCCTGGAAGCCGGGAACATCGACTTCCTGTCCGGTTCCGCTCATAAATTCCACGGACCTAAAGGAGTCGGTTTCCTTTTTACCAAGCAAGGCATTGAATTAGAAAACCTGATTTTCGGGGGAGAACAGGAACGGGGGAAGCGAGCCGGCACGGAAAACGTCCCCGGCATCGTGGGCATGGCCGCCGCCCTGGAAGAAGCGGTGAATAATCTGGATGCCAACGCCCGGAAGATGGCAGAAGCCCGGGACGCCCTGGAAGCAAAGCTCCTGGCCCTGGGCGGCACCCGGGTCCACAGCGGCCAGGTGCCCCGGCTCCCCGGCCACCTGAACATGGCCTTTGACGGAGTCCCCGCAGAAGCCCTGCTTCCGGTGCTGGGCATGGCAGGCATCTGCGTTTCCGCCGGGTCCGCCTGTGCCTCCGGTTCTCCGGAACCCAGCCATGTGCTCCTGGCCCTGGGCTGCACTCCGGAAGAAGCCAGATCTTCCCTCCGGTTCTCTCTGGGGGATGACATTACCCGGGAACAGGTGGACTATACGGCCCAAACCCTTATCCGGGAAGTCCAGCGGCTCCGGCGGCTGGAACACCGGCTGTAACAGAAAGGATGCATCATGAAAGCACTGATCGCCATGAGCGGCGGAGTGGACAGCTCCGTAGCCGCCAAACTCATGCAGGATGCAGGGTATGACTGCATCGGCTGCACCATGAAACTGTACAACAACCCGGACGCCGGCTGCAGTTCCAAAACCTGCTGCAGCCTCAGCGACGTGGAAGACGCCCGGAGCGTGGCCGCCCGGCTCCATATGCCCTATTACGTGTTCAACTACACGGAAGAATTCAAAAAAGACGTAATGGAAAAATTCGCCCGGAGCTATACCCTGGGCCACACCCCCAACCCCTGCATCGACTGCAACCGGTTCCTGAAGTTCGGCGCCCTGTACCAGCGGGCCCTGGAACTGGGCTGCGACTGTGTGGTCACCGGCCATTACGCCCGGATCCGGAAGACCCCGGAAGGGAAGTACCAGCTGCTCCGGGCCACGGACCCGGCCAAGGACCAGAGCTATGTGCTCTACAGCCTGACCCAGGACCAGCTGGCCCACACCCGGTTCCCCCTGGGGGGATACCACAAGACCCATACCCGGGAAATCGCCGCGGAAAACGGGTTCATCAATTCCCAGAAGCCGGACAGCCAGGACATCTGTTTCGTGCCCAACGGCCAGTACACCGATGCGGTCCAGCGGATCCTGGACTACAAGCCCCAGCCCGGTCCCTTCCTGGATCTGGAAGGAAAGGTGATCGGCCAGCACAAAGGGATCATCTATTACACCCTGGGCCAGCACAAGAAGCTGGGGCTGAACCAGCCCGATTATCCTCTCTATGTAGTGAAGATCGACCCGGCAAAGAACGCCGTGATCGTGGGCCCCAGTGAAGCCCTGTTCAGCCGGGAAGCAAAGGTCCGGGACGCCAACTGGATCAGCGGAGAAGTGCCGGAAGGCCCCGTCCGGTGCCAGGTGAAAGTCCGGTACCGCCAGGAAGCCCAGCCCGCCACCGTAACCCCCACCGGCAAGGATACTTTCACCGTCCGATTCGACGAACCCCAAAGAGCCATCACCCCCGGCCAGGCCGCCGTATTGTACGACGGAGAAGTGGTCCTGGGGGGAGGGACTATAGTGGAATGAAGAAAGAAAAAAACAGGTCCCGGCCGGGGCCTGGTTTTTTGAGGAAGATATGCCCGACCGGAGGCCGGGAAGGGTTCATTTTCATTCCATCCTTTGGCCATTGACCATCGGAAGCCGCAAAAAACCACCCCGCGCATTGCGCGGGGTGGTTTTTTGCTTTATGGTTCTGCTCCAGAGGGGGTGTGTGCAATCCATCCGGGGAGACGGTTACGCTTTTCTCTGGGCAGCCATTGCCTGGAGTTCAGGCCGGAATTCTTCTACCAGTTTGGCTTCCGCCTTGGCCCCTTTGGACAGGGCGTTGTAGATGATTTCAGCCATTTCATAACGGGTCATGGTCCGTTCGCCGTGATACTTGCCGTCTTCGTATCCCTGGACGATGTCATTCCCTGCCAGCCGGCTTACGGCTTCGTAAGCCCAGTGGTTGGCCGGTACATCCGGGAAGTCCTTGGACAGGCTGGGGTTCAGCACGCCCAGCAGGGCATCCAGCCGATTCTGCAGGTTGGTCACCTGTTTGGCCAGAGCGGCATTGGTGGCTTCCGCCTTTTCCAGCCGCTTGCTGCTCTTGCCCAGCTTGAAGGACACGCCGCCGCCGATCATGTTTTCCCCATTGCCGAAGCTGGTGGAAACATTCAGCATCACCCGGTCCGTAGGCCGGTAGAACACGCCCAGGGCCCCGGCAGTTTCACTGCGGTAGTTGCCCACAGCCGCTGCCACGCTGACCTTGGAATCTTCATCGAAGTCCATGGGGTGCAGGTTGGCCATAGCCGCTGCGTTGGCCCCCACTTTATCGATCCGGTTGTCCAGGTTGTCCACCCGGGTTTCCACCCGGTCTACGCGATTTTCCACAGTGGAGACTCTCTGGTTGGTTGCATGCAGCTGGCCGCCGTTCACCGCATCGGTGCTGCCTTCAGCAATGGTCCCGTCCGCCACGTTGGTGATCTTCTGGTCGTTGGCATTGATGCCGTTTTCGTTAATGTAGGTCTTGTCCCCTACCTTGTAGGACTTGGCCGTCACATCGCCGGCTACGGTAGCGTTGCCGCCTACAGAGAGATCCTTTTCCATGGTGACGTCATCCTTGAAGGTGGACTTGCCAGCCACTTCCAGGGTGCCATCCAGCTGGGTATTGCCCATCACGTGCAGGTCCTTGTTCACATCCACATAATCCGCCTTTGCCTTGCCGGTTTCCAGGGTGTTCCCGGAAATGGTGGTCTTGGTGATGGATCCTTCTCCAATAGCCGCTGCATGCTCGGTATTTTCAAAGGTGGTCCCGGCGTCCGTGGTGGTCACGCTGGTCTTGGTAGCATCGTCGCCAGTCCCAGAACTTACGGTGGTATTCACATACCCCTTTTCTGCATCCTTCAGAATGTCGATGATGTTCCCGCTGACCAGCTTCTGTTCCGACTTGGTGGCCGTATCCGTCACCGTGTTGGATCCGCCGCTGTTGTTCTTCACCAGGCTGGTGAAGCCGTTGGCCTTCTGGCTGCGGCTGGAGAAGTCGCCGCTGGCAGTATCGGTGATCTTGGTGGTGTCTTCCGAAACGGTCTGCACATTGTTCAGGGACTTCACGGAGTTTCCGCTGCTGTCCACTTTCTTCAGGGACGTATTCACACTGCCGGCCAGCTGACTCAGGGTACTGGTGCTGGTCCCATCGGTAACAATGTTGATGTCCTTGTCAGCCGTCTTGGAAGAAGAGTTGCTGTTGGCTCCATCCACCACAGATTCGGCAATCTTGCTGGTGGTCATGGTCCGGCTCACGTTTTCACCCACTTTATCCTTGATGGACTTGGTGGCCGTATTTTCGATTTCCGCTGCGGAATTGCTGAGTTTTTCCGCTGCGGTATTGGTGATGTTCTTGGCACTGTTGCTCAAGGTTTCAGAAGCCGTGTTGGTGATGTTTTTGGCATCATTGGCGATCGTACCGTTCTTAGCCGTGTTGGTGATATCTTTTGCCGTCTGGGTGACGCCAGTGCTGTTGGTGCCATCCGTTACGGCGCTGCCGATGAACGGGTTGGCTGCATCGTCGAGGTTCTTGATAACGTCGATGAAACTGCCGCCGCTTACCAGGGCATCTTCCATCTTAGTAGCTGTCTTAGACGTAGCGCTGTACTGGGTATCGCTGGCTTTGATCAGCTGTTCCGATTTGTCTACGGTGTTGCTGCTGTTGTTGACCTTGGCTCCGTCGGTAATGGAGGAAGCGAGGCTTCCGGCATTCTGGTTCACCACGGTGGTATTGGTACCGTCGGTTACGGAGGAAGCGATCTGATCTGCTTTCTGCAGGTCGTTGGATGTATTGGTTCCATCCGTAATGTTGGTATTGGTCTGACCGGCAATGGTGTCGATGGTGGTCTTCTGGCTACCATCAATCAGCTGGGATTTTTCTTCGGCTGCACCGCGGAGATAGGAAGCTTTCTTGCCATCGGCCTGGCTCATTTCTTCCGTGGTCTGGTAGGACAGCTGGGTGGAAGTATTGAAACCGTACTCGTTGGAAACCTTGCTGATAATGGAGCTGGAAGCATCGGTTTCCACATCCAGAGCCTTGTTGGTGATCTTGTTCCGGGCTTCGTTGGTGATGTTTTCCGCCGTCAGTCTGCTGTCGCCAGTCACCGTGGTGGTCTGGCTGCCGCCCACCGTAGTGCTCAGGTTGGCTTTATAGTCTTCCGTTACATCGCCGGTCACAGTCGTAGTCTGTTTTCCAGTGATGGTATTGGTCTGGTCACCGTTCACCGTGTGTTTTTCTTCTCCGGTGATGGTGGTTTCCAGTCCGCCATTGTAGTTTTCCGTGGCCTTGCCGGTCACAGTTTCGGTCAAGGTCCCGCCTACCGTATGAGTTTCATTGCCGCCCACCGTAGTGGTCATATCGCCGGTGGCAGTATTCACCAGATCTTTGGATATGTTGGAAATGGTTCCCTGTTCCGCCGTATGAGTGATATCCTGAGTCCCCTGTTCTACCGAGGTGCTGTTGGCGCCGTCCCTCACCGTGCTATTCATTTTATTCACAGTTTGATCGATCTTGGAATAAATTTCATCAGAAGTTTTGATTTCCTGGAGGATCTGATCGATTTTCTGCCGGAAGGTGGAAGTCTTGGCGGAATCTCCGGAGCCTTCGGTGATTACATCGCTGGATTCCGTTGCCGACTGGAAGGCCACGTTGGTCTTGTCCCCGTCCTTTACGGTATCAGTCATGGTGTACTTGTTGTCCGTACCCTGGCTCATAGTGGATTCTGCATACGCCGTCGGGTTATCGCCAGTATTCGAAAGTTTCTGGCTGATGCTGTCGGCAGTAACAGTGCTCTTGCCGATGGAATCATCATCTTTCGCCCAGGTATTGCTGCCTTTTTCATCGAAGGTAGAGGCACTGGCCTTAGTTTCACCCGTTGCCGCATCCATCTTCAGATTCATGGACTGAGTCTTTCCACCGTTGATGGTGGTGTAGTTGTTTGCATCCACCGTACTGGAAAGAGTCTTAGCATCAAAGACTCCATTGACTGTGAGGTCTTTGTCTACGGTCAGGTTGCCGCCAATCGTAGCGTTGCCCGTAGTTTCCAGCGTTCCCGTTTCCACAGCGCCGGTGGTCTTGATGGTTCCGGCTCCTACATCCAGTCCGGTGCCGGTAATCTGGCCGCCGCTGATAGCGCCAGTCCCAACATTCAAGCTCTTGCCGGTGATGTCCCCGGTCACAGCAAGGTTGCCGCCTACTGTCGCATTATGGTTGACCGTCAATGTATCGGTAGTTGCATTGCCGGTATTGGTCAGACCATTGGAAGAGAGGGTCCCGCCTACCGATGCATTGCCGGTAGTGGTCAGGGAACCGAAAGCGCCGGTAGTGCCGGTGATGGTGGTGCCTGTAATAGCGCCGCCGTTGATGTCTCCGCCCTGGGTATTCAGGCTGGTACCGGTAATGGCTTTACCCGAAATATCTCCTGTCGCAACGATATCATGGGCATTGATATTGCCGGTTGTAGTCAGATCTCCATTCTGGAGGGAAGCTACACCGTCTGTCAATTTATTTCCGGTGATGGTACCGCTGCCTGCATTGATATTACCGCCGTTGGTACGGAGTGCCCCTCCCTGGGTGTTGATATTTCCGCCGCCGGTCTGGATTACACCGCCATTGGTCTTGATGGAACCACCCTTGGTTGCCACGTTGCCAGCGGTATCCACGGTGAACTTGCCATCGGCCCCTTTGATGCTGCCGTCCGCATTGAGAGCGGCTTTGGCTGCTGCAGCCGTATCTCCACCGGCATAGAATCCCTTGGCATTCTGGACGGTGCTGTTCAGGCCTACTTTGATCCCGTTTTCACTGAGGGTAATCTGGTTGTTACCACCTTTGTTCATCACCAGAGTCGTTGCCGCTTTTTTGGAAGTGGTGACTGTCCCATCCTCTCCCACACTGGTGGTGTTCTTTTGCAGTACATTGTCCTGGTCCAGGCTCAATCCATTGTTCACCGCTTTCGCCAATTCGGTATCCGCTGCCACACGGCCGGCCAGTTCATTGGCATCCGCCTGACTCAGGGCGTTGAATCCAGCAGCCATATTCTGGTTTATGGTATTGACACTCTGCACCAGATTGTCATTGACAGCCTGGATTACCTTGTCCTGTGCCTTGTCCGCACCGATCCGGGCTGCGGTTTCGCTGGCCAGGGCGGCATCCAGGTTGGTCACGTTTTCGCCGATGGTCTTATTGGCTTTCACGATGGCCCCATCCTGTACGGCGGCATCGGCCTTGCTCACATACTTGTCGGAAGTCTGTTGTTCCAGATATTCCTTCACATTGGTAATCCGGGTATTCAGCGCTGTATCGCCAGCTTCACGGGCAGCCGTTTCCGTATTAAGGTCACTCTGCAGCTGATTCGTGGTTTTGTGGATTTCAATGGCTTCGTTCGTAATCCGTTCGTTCAGTTCATTGTCTTTCGCTTCCCGGGCCGCTGCTTCGTTGGCATCTGCCTGGTTCAAGGCAGTGAATCCATCAGACACATTCTTGTTGATGGTAGTGACGCTCTGCACCAGATTGTCATTCACAGCCTGGATCACCTTGTCCTGGGCTTTATCGGCACCGATCCGGGCGGCGGTTTCTTTGGCCAGAGCCGCATCCAGGTTGGTGACATTTTCGCCGATGGTGTTGGCTGCTTTGACGATGGCTCCGTCCTGTACGGCGGCATCGGCCTTGCTCACATACTTGTCGGAAGTCTGTTGTTCCAGATATTCCTTCACATTGGTAATCCGGGTATTCAGCGCTGTATCGCCAGCTTCACGGGCAGCCGTTTCCGTATTAAGGTCACTCTGCAGCTGATTCGTGGTTTTGTGGATTTCAATGGCTTCGTTCGTAATCCGTTCGTTCAGTTCATTGTCTTTCGCTTCCCGGGCCGCTGCTTCGTTGGCATCTGCCTGGTTCAAGGCAGTGAATCCATCAGACACATTCTTGTTGATGGTAGTGACGCTCTGCACCAGATTGTCATTCACAGCCTGGATCACCTTGTCCTGGGCTTTATCGGCACCGATCCGGGCGGCGGTTTCTTTGGCCAGAGCCGCATCCAGGTTGGTGACATTTTCGCCGATGGTGTTGGCTGCTTTGACGATGGCTCCGTCCTGTACGGCGGCATCGGCCTTGCTCACATACTTGTCGGAAGTCTGTTGTTCCAGATATTCCTTCACATTGGTGATGCGGGTATCCAGTTCAGCCGCTTTGCGATACGTGTATTTTCTGGCTGCTTCAATCTGCGCATCCTTGCCATCCTTGGTATAGACTTCTACCGCCGTCTTGGAAGTCGACGATTCAACCTTCGTGGTGCCATCCGCCGCAAAAGACGTCCCTCCTGCAGAGACAATGCTGAAAAATACGGCCAGAGCCGCAGCGGTCTGTGCCACTTTCTTCCGTCCCACGGCACGGCGTCCGTCTTTGGACTGGCCTTTGGCCAGTTCGGAAACCACCATGTACATGCCCCGTGTTTTGTTCCAGATCACTTTATAAATCCTGTTCATAAAGCCACACCCCTTTTCTTGAACTCTCCTGTTTTTTCATTTTCATGCATCTTTTGGTGGGTTTCCCATGCGCGCTTTGGTCTCCCCGTTACCTTCAGTTTACCAAAATCCCTGAAATTTCCAATTATCCCTTGGTATACTCTTTTGAATTTCCGGAGTATACTTTTGTATAAGAACGTTCGTCCGTATATACAATACGATTTGCTTCACTCTTCAGTTTTCTTAAATCGTTCTCATTTGAGTTCTTTGGAATTTTATACAGGAATCCAGTGTTTTACTTTGGGAAGGAAGCCCCGCGTCCGGAACTTCTTTCTCTTTGTTCTGCTAAAGCATATCATGGATTTCAAAACTTTTTTTTCGAAAATCACGAAAGGGTCATTTTTTGTCCCGAAAATATTTTTCTGACTTTTCTTTTTCTTTGTTCTTGATTCAAAGACATTTTAATCTCCTTTTCATGCAAAAAAACCGCCCTTTCAGGGCGGAGATTTTCCAAGACTGTCCGGACTGGGTATAATAGGAGTGAGTAAATTGGTACAGACCCATGGAAAGGAAGTGAACAGCATGCTGCATATTGCCATTTGTGATGATCAGCAGGACCAGATCCAGAAGATCCGGGAAGCTGCAGAGAAATACTTCCAGAACCGCAAAGAAAATATGAGCTGCCAGACCTTTGAAAACGCTTTTGCCTTTGTGGAAGCGGTGGACAAGGGGGCCCTGTTCGATATTGTGCTGTTGGATGTGTGCATGCCCGGGATTTTGGGCACCGATGTGGCCCGGGAGCTCCGGGACCACCACAGCCGGGCGGAAATCATTTTTCTCACCACCAGCGACGAATTTGCCGTGGAAGCTTTTGAGGTGAAAGCCACGGATTATCTCCTGAAGCCCTTTACCCAGGCCCAGTTCGCCAAGGCCATGGACCGTGCCATTGCCTACATCCGCCAGCGGAACAGCGCCAAGGTGATCTTCCGGCTGGTGGGCGGAGGCGTCCGGGTGGAAGAAATCGCCCAGATCCTGTTCCTGGAAAGCCACGGCCATGTGCTGGAGATATACCTGGCTGACGGCAGTACCCTGGAAACCCGGAAATCCGGCCAGGACATGAAGGCGGACCTGGACAAAATCGCCCCTGGTCAGTTCGTATCCCCCAACAAAGGCTATCTGGTGAACCTGGGCGCCATCCACCTGATCAAAACCGATTACGTAGAGATCCAGGGCCATCAGATTCCCCTGGGAAAGCGGAAGTACCGGGAGTTCCAGGAGCAGTATTTCCAGTATATGTTTGGGACGAAGTAAAAACCCCCTAATCCCCCACTCCCTTCGCTCCCATATCCACCTGGAGATAGGTGAGGAACCAGCCTTCTTTTTGTTGACAGAGGACACTGGCTCCGTATTTGTCCCGGAACCGGGCCAGGGATTTCATGCCGATGCCGTGGCCTTTTACTTTGGTCACCGGCAGGCCCTCTTCGTCCAGGGCCACCGGGGCATCGAACAGGTTCTTCACCAAAATGTTCAGCATGTCCCCCTGACGCCGGGCCAGTACGGTAATGTTCCGCCGGTCTTCCGGCTGCTTCCTGCTGGCGATCAGGGCGTTTTCCACCAGGTTGGACAGCACAATGGACAGATCCCCGCTGCAGTTCAGATTCTGGGGCAGGTCCACGGACACGGTGATGGGAATCCCTTCTTCCCGGGCCCGGGACAGATACACCGTAAGGGCCGCATTGATCAGGGGATTCTGGCAGTACTGGGACAGCTTGGTGCTGTTGAATTCTTCTCCCAGTTCTTCAATATAGGTGAGCACCTCCACCCGGTCCTTTTGCCGGACCAGATCCAGCAGCTGGTCGATATGGTCCCGTTTTTCCCGGTAGATGGCTTCCAGCCGCTGCCGGGATTCTTTTGACATCTTTACATAGTTGGCCGCGGACACCACCTGCTGCTGGAGCCGGTGATTTTCCTCGTAGGCGCTGATCTCATCATACACTTCCTGCTGGCCCCGGCGGATGGCAGACATCATTAGGAGTACTACAATCATCAGCAGGATCCGGGCACCCATCAGATCGAAATACCGTTCCTGGGAATCATACACACTCACATACAGAGTATCCACCGCCAGCAGCATGGGGATGATGGTGGTGCTCCGCCAGAACCGGCGGGTGGCCGCTTCCTGGAAATGGCTGAAGGTGCGGGTAAAGAACCGGAGGAGGACGGGGAAGGCAATCAGGCATTCTCCCCCATAGAACAGGATCTGCCAGAAATACATGGAAGCAAAGTCACTTGCCGGCCAGAAATACAGGAAAAAGTGACGGAGGAAGGTATAAAAGCAGCTGGAAAACAGGATCCGGAAGGAAAGGATGAACAGATGGCCCACCCAGTACTTCCGGGTGACCCAGAAGCACAGCAGGAACTGGGGGATCCATATAAGGTACCCTATGGCCCAGTAGGCGGCAGAGACAGAAGGGAACAGTCCGGACCGGACCAGCCCCACTGTCAGGGCCGTTTCCGCCACTGCCAGGACCACCCAGGCCCGGCAGAAAGGCTTTTTCTTTTCTTCTTCCAGAAATCCCCAGAAAGGCAGGATCTCCAGCAGATAGAAGGGCTGAAGCACCAGGATGTAGACCAAGGCCACGGCCGTGGTTTCCAGGATGGGAGTCACTTGTCCGCCACCTCTTTCCGCAGCTTCAGCAGGTGTTTTTCCGCTTCTTCAAATTCCCCGTTTTCCGCCAGTTCCGCCAGCATCCGCAGCTGATGCCGGCTGTCATGGCGGAGAATGGCCAGTTCCTGCTGTTCTTTCCGCAGGGAAACGGCGTAACTGTTGATGTCATTGAGCCGTCCCTGGAGCTGGAGATTCTGTTCCTTCAGATGGAACATTTTCTGCACCTGCTCCAGCCCGCCCCGGATGGTCAGGACCAGGAACAAAGCCACCAGCACCAGCATCCCCAGGGTGATCAGAGTATAGATCTGGAGTCCCGGCTGGAACAGATCCTGGGGGGTCAGGATGAAATACCCCTGATTGGCATGGTAGTAGCACAGCAGCAGAGGCACAGGCCCCAGGTAAGGCCAGAAGGCGGACCGGGGAGACGTGAGCTGTTCCGGGGTGAACAGCCGCCCGATGATTTTCAGGGCCAGGGGCATCCCCAGAAGGAACAGGACCAGATAGATGATGAAATAAGGCAGTACCCGGCCAATGTGCCAGGAATCGGGCAGGAACAGTTTGAAGGCTTCCAGGGACAGGGTATGGACAAAGATCATATAAATGGCCTGGAGCCCCAGCACAAACAGATGCCGGAACCAGAACGGCCGGATGGTGAACACCAGGAGCAGCAAATGGGGCAGATAGCAGAACAGGTACAGGAACTGGAACATGCCGCTTTCCAGCTTCAGCGCTCCCCGGCTGAAAAGAGCCGCCAGGAGCAGGAATTCCAGGAAAAAGATCCACAGATGTCCCAGGAGCAGCACCTTCCGCCGGTGGGGACCGGCCACGGACCGGAAGGGATAGTACCGGAGATAAGCCGGAGGCAGCAGGGAAAAACAGAACAGGAATACAGTGGCAAAAGCATAACCCATGGCAGAAATCACCTCCGGAATTCATTAATTGTAATTATGACGAAAAGAGAAAAAGATGTCAAACACAAAAAAAGCCCGCCACCAAAGTGACGGGCCGGTCTGGCGTCTGGAGCTACTGATAGGATTCGAACCTACGACCCTCTCATTACGAATGAGATGCTCTACCAGCTGAGCTACAGTAGCATTGAACAGGGAAATTATATCATATCCCCGGGGATTGTTCAAGAGGCTGTTGCACAGGCAACAGTCATTGACCATTGACCGCTTTTACAACTGGATCAGTCGGAAATCACACTGGTTCATATCCAGCATCCGGGCTGCCAGGCGCTTGCCTCTTTCCAGGTCGGCGGTAAAACATACTTCTGCCCGGCCCAGGCCCACTTCCCGGTCCAGATGGCGGGCTTTCAGGTCTTCCATGGCTGCCTGGACCGTCCGTTCCGCCGGATCCAGGATGGTGACCCCGGGTCCAAAGGCTTCCCGGATTTCCTTTTCCACAAAGGGATAATGGGTGCAGGACAGCATCACCGTATCCACCTTATGTTCTTTCAGCTTGTCCGTATATTCCTTGATGGCTGCCGCCAGTTCCGGGCTGCCGAATTTCTCTCCTTCGATCAGGGGAACGAATTTGGGGCACCCCTGGCCGAACACCTGGATTTCTGGATCCATTTCCTGGATTTCCTTTTTATGGGCCCCGGAAGCCACAGTGAAATCGGTGGCCAGAAAGCCCACCCGTTTGTTCTTCGTGACCCCTTCCACCATATGGGCGCCTTTTTTCATGCCGATCACGGAAAAATCGTACCCGTTTTTGATTACCTCGGTGCCCAGCACCGTAATGGTGTTGCAGGCCACCACCAGCTGTTTGATGTTCCGCCGGTTCAGCCAGGCGGTCATTTCGCTGACGAACTGCTGGATTTCTTCCCGGGGCCGGTTCCCATAGGGAGTCCGGGCGGTATCCCCGATAAAAATGAACCGTTCATGGGGCATTTTCTGCTGGAGCCATTTCAGGACGGTCAATCCGCCCACCCCGGAATCAATGACGCCAATGGGATCTAATCTGTTCATGGAACCCTCCTTGCCTGTATTTGTGCCGTTAAACCACTTTAGGAAAGTATATTATACCACGAATAAGGGGGTGTTGCACATTGCGTGCAATACCCCCTTTTCTGTCAGCGGACTGCTGACGGGGTTGTTGCGCCGGCAACAGCCCCTTTTTTCACCCATTCAAATACTCCAGCGCAAACTGGACCTCTATCCCCGTCCCGTTAGGCAGCACGTCTTCGTCCACTTCGAAGGCGGGATGATGATGGACGCAGCAGATGCCTTTTTCTTTGTTCCGGGCTCCCAGGAACATAAACACGCCGGGTACTTTTTCCATGAACACGGAAAAATCTTCCGCACCCATCTGTTTTTCCATGGGCACCAGGGCTTTTTCTCCCATGATCCGGGCCACGGCTTTCCGGCCGCAATCGTTCAGGTCTTTGTGCTCGTTGATGAGAGGGGCAGGACCGAAGAAATAGGTGCAGTCCACCTGGCAGCCCAGCCCTTCTCCAAAGGCCCGGGCCACTTTTTCGATTTTCTGGGGCAGGGTCTTCCGGAATTCTTTGTTGAAGGTCCGGGTGGTACCCACCAGCTGGACAGAACGGGCCAGCTGGCCCTTCTCCCCCTCGCTGTTCATCATACCCACCGTAAGCACAAAGGTGTTTTCCGGGTCGTTCTGCCGGCTCACCAGCTGCTGGAGCCCCATGACTACGGAGGCAGACGCTGCCAGGGGATCCGCCCCCTGTTCCGGGGCGTCAGAAGGGGCCGGTTTCCCGGTAAGAGTAATGGTGAACCGGTCGCTGCAGGCCATCCGCTCCCCGTCTTCCAGATTGGCGGTACCGGCGTCCAGCAAGGCCCAGATGTGCATGCCGAAAATGGCATCCACCTGATCCAGACAGCCTTTCTCCACGTAATGGCGGGATTCGGTACCGATTTCTTCCCCCATCTGGAACAGCAGCTTCACCTGGCCCGGAAAAGCATCCCGATGGGCGCTGAGGATTTTTGCTGCTCCCAGGAGCATGGCCGTATGGCAGTCGTGGCCACAGGCGTGCATGACCCCGGGATGCTGGGAGGCATAGGGTTTGGTCAGGTCCGCTTCCTGGATGGGCAAGGCGTCGATATCCGCCCGGAGCATCAGGGTCTTCCCCGGGCCTTTGGCTCCCTGGATGGTGCCGATGCACCCGGTGATATCCGGGAAGGTCTGGACCGGGATCCCCATTTTTTCCAGTTCCGCGGCAATGTGGGCGGTGGTTTCCTTTTCTTCCCGGCCCAGTTCCGGATGGGCATGGAGCCAGTGCCGTTGTGCCAGGATATAGTCTTTTTCGCCGGCCGCCAAGGCTTTCACATCCATCAGCAGGCGCCTCCTTCCGGCAGCAGAGTCAGTTCGCTGCGGCAGTCAAAGGTTTCTGCCGTGCGCCGGACCAGGTTCTTCAGTTTGTCCACCATGTCCATGAGCAGTTCGTCGTCATAGGCCCGGAGGCAGCCGGTCAGCTGCACCTTGTCGCAGACGATGTTGAACTGTTTCCCGGCCTTGACGCTTTCAAAACCCAGGACCAGAGGCCGCAGGGGATTGTTCACCCGGCTCACCAGGGTCTGGGCCGCCTGGATCACCGCTGAAGCCGCCACAATGGCATCCTTCCCCAGATGGGGCGTGGATCCATGGGCCGAAACCCCATGGACCGTAATGGTAAAGTCGATTTCCTTTTCCGTATCTTTCAGTAAACCCATAAGCGTTTGTCCTTTCCACAAGAGGGTCTGCTGCAGAAAGCAGCAGACCCTTGTCAGCGGTCAGCTGTAAACGGTCAACGGCCGATGGCAAGAACCCGCAGATGTGGGTTCTTCTAAACAAAGACGCCGCGGCCGCGGCTAACCCACCACCATTGCGCAAGCGCAACGGTCCCCCGCCCTTGCAAAGGGCGGATACATGGCACGTTGGGCTTGCGCTCCTGTGCTCCAGGCAAGAGCCAGAGGCCCGGGCGTATATCCGCCCTTTTCAAGGGCAATGGTCCCCCGTCCTTGCTAAGGCAGATATATGGCACATTGGGCTTGCACTCTTGTGCTCCAGGCAAGGACCAGAGGCCCGGGCGTATATCCGCCCTTTTCAAGGGCAATGCACCCCCGTTCTTCCAAGGGGCGGATAGATAGCACACCGGCCTTACGCTCTTGTGCTCCAGGCAAGGACCAGAGGCCCGAGCGTATATCCGCCCTTTTCAAGGGCGGGGGACCAGCCGCAAGGCTGGTGGTGGGTTAGCAGCCAACGGCTGCGTTTCCTTTCCAGGAACCTGCCGTGGCAGGTTCCCTCCATCAGCCATTGACAATTGACCATTGACCGCCTTTACAGATAAATCCCCCCGCCAGGGCCCAGGGGCAGGTTGAACAGCACCCAGGCTGCCAGAAGCAGGCCCCAGGCAATGGCGAATGCAAAGGAATAAGGAATCATGTTGGCAATGATGGTCCCCATGCCGATGTCCTTTTCATACTTCCGGGCAAACCCCAAAATCAGCGGGAAATAGGAGAACAGCGGGGACAGAGGGTTGGTCAGGGAATCCCCGATCCGGTAGGCCACCTGGGTCAGGGCCGGGTCGTACCCCATGAGCATCATCATGGGCACCATCACCGGCGCCAGGATGGCCCATTTGGCGGAAGCGGAACCGATGAACATGTTGATGATGCAGGAAACCACGATCAGCCCGTAGATCAGGGGCAGGCCGGTGATATTGGCCGCCTTCAGTCCTTCTGCCCCTTTGATGGCCAGCACCACACCGATGTTGGACCAGGCAAAGTAGCTGGTGAACTGGGCACAGAAGAAGCACAGCACAATGTAGGAGGAAATGTCCTTGAAAGCCTGGGAAATATCCGCCCACATGTCCTTGTCGTTTTTGTACTTGCCGGAAGCAAACCCGTAGACCACCCCGGGCACAAACAGCACCAGGGTCACCATCAGGATGATGCCGGTCATAAAGGGAGATTTGGGGTTCATGATGGAATGGGTCTTGGGATCACCCAGGAGAGGATCCGCTCCCACGCACATGAGCCCGATCACAACAAGGGTAATGAGCCCGGCCAACAGGGCCTTGTTCACGGCCTTCTTTTTCCGGTCCGTCATTTCCGCAATGGATTCATCCAGTTCATACTGGGTCAGATCCGTGCCGGCAAACCGGGGGGCCATGATCTTTTCCGTGACGAAGGTCCCCACCAGGGCCAGCAGGAAGCAGGAAACAAACAGGAAATAATAGTTGATGGCAGGGGACTGCTGGTAGGACGGGTCGATCATCTTGGCCGCCGCTTCCGTAAACCCGTAGGCCAGGGAATCACTCATCCCCAGCATTACATTGGCGCAGAACCCGGCCGCCACACTGGCGAACCCGCAGAACACCCCCAACAGCGGATGCCGGCCCATGCTCAGGAAGATCACCCCGGCCACCGGAGGCAGCACCACAAAGGCCGCATCCCCGGCCACGTTGCCGTTGATGCCGATGAAGATGATCACAAAGGTGACCACAGCCGGTGCCGCATCCCCCAGCATTTTCTGCATGAAAGCCGCCAGGAAGCCGCTTTTCTCAGCCACCCCGGAGCCGATGACACACACCAGCACCATGGCCAGCGGAGCGAAGTTGGCAAAGTTGGAAACCGCCTTACTCCAAATCATCCGGAAGCCGTCCACCGACAGCAGGTTCACGATCTTGATGACCTTCCCAGTGCCGGGATGGGTGGCCGATACCCCTGCCGCCCCCAATACGGCAGACAGCACAATGACCACAATGGCCAGCAGTACAAACAGAGACACCGGATCCGGCAGTTTGTTGCCGGCCCGTTCGATGACGTTCAGGAAACGGTCCATAAGGCTTTTCTTCGTCTTTTCCTGGGTCCCATTCATAGTAACAACATCCTTTCCTAGAAATTCGCTTTTTCCAGTACAATAAAGAGAGCATGACACAATACTTATGGGAAAAAGTATAGTTTCATTATAAGCAAATTTCTATGGAAAATCCATGTTTTCGCTATGAAAATACTGTATACATATTTTATGTTGTTTCGAACTTTGATTATAATTTTACTTTTAATATTCGGTTATGGCCGTTCCAGTCCCGGTTCCGCCATTCCTTTCAGGGCCAGCAGCTTCCGCCACAGCGGATAGATGACATTTTCCGGGGTTTCCGGATAGGCGGTTTGAGGCAGGTCCAGGATGGGCACCCAGTGGGCGGAGGTGACTTCCTGGGACAGGTGGAAGGGCTGTTTCCGGACAAAGCCCAGATACCCGTGCATGAGCATCTGGCCCTTGCTGAACCAGTAGGTCCCTTCCGGAATCATTTTTTCCAGGGTCAGCCCCAGTTCCTCCTTCACTTCCCGGTGGGCGGTCTCTTCCGCCGTTTCTCCCGGCATAATGAAGCCGGAGGTGATGCTTTCATATTTCTGGGACAGGTGGGGCTGTTTGCACAGGACCACTTCGTCGTATTCATTGCAGAGCAGGATGATGATGCAGCTGTAGAAAAAATCGAACCAGTACCGCTGGCAGACCGGACAGAAAGGGACCAGTCCTTCATCCCCGGCCGGTTTGGGCTGGAGACGGGAGCCGCAGGTGGGACAGTATTCAAAATGCATGGGATTTCCTCCTTTGTTCATACAAGGTTAGCATACCCAACCCGGGAAACCCTGTCAAGTTTTTTCGCCGCCCCCATCCAAACCTGCTATAATGGAAGGCAATGAAAGGGAGGTTTTATCCATGTTGGACAACAAAGTCAGAGACCTGATCAACGAACAGGTCACCAAGGAATTTTATTCTGCCTATCTGTATCTGGATTTTGCCAACTATTATCAGGAAAAGGGGCTGGACGGCTTCGCCCACTGGTTCGACATCCAGGCCCAGGAAGAACGGGACCATGCCATGCTCATGCGGACCTACCTGCAGAACAACGACGCCCCGGTGGTCTTCGGCACCATCGACAAACCGGACATGACCTACAAGAAACTGGACGACGCCCTGAAAGCCGCCCTGAAACACGAACAGTTCATCACCGGCTGCATCAACAAGATCTACGCAGCCGCCGACAAAGCCAAGGATTACCGGACCATGCAGTTCTTCGACTGGTTCGTGAAGGAACAGGGAGAAGAAGAAAAGAACGTCAGCGACCTGATCAAGAAATTCGAACTTTTCGGCAGCGACCCCAAAGGGCTCTACGCCCTGAACCAGGAACTCCTGGCCAGAGTCTACGCCGCACCGACCCTGGTGCCTTGAGAAAAAGGGGGTGCTGCACAGAACGTGCAGCACCCCCTTTTCCATTTGACCCTGCTACCCGTTCCGCTCTATAATGGTTCCATCTCTGCACCAAGAAAGGATGGTTCTCCATGTCCCCTGAAACGTTTCTTGCGATCCTCACCCGGGCCGGCCGGCTGAAAACCGCCACCCGCCACTGCTGGACGGCTCCCGGCCGGCAGGAAAGCGTGGCGGACCATTCCTGGCGGATGGCTCTCATGGCCCTCCTGCTGTCCCATGAGCCGGAATTCCGGGAGCTGGATCTGGACCGGGTGATCCGGATGTGCCTGATCCACGACCTGGGGGAAGCCTTTACCGGGGACATCCCCACCTTTGCCAAAGGGGACCGGGACCGGGCGGCAGAACAGGACTGCTGGGACAGATGGCTGGCCGCCTTTCCGGAAGGAAACCGGCAGGAATGGCAGGCCCTCTTGGAGGAAATGGAAGCCCAGGAAACCCAGGAAGCCAAACTGTACAAGGCCCTGGACAAACTGGAAGCGGTGATCAGCCACAACGAATCAGACCGGGACACCTGGCTGCCCCTGGAATATGACCTCCAGTTCACCTACCCGGAAAAAGCCGTCCAGTTCTCCTCCTGGCTGAAGGAACTGAAACAGGCAGTGGACACTTGGACCAGGGAAAAAATAAGAGAAAATATATGAAAAGGGAGTGTTGCACATTCTGTACAACACTCCCGTTTCAATGAAACAACCTCAGCAGCACATTCAGCACCACACTGACCACAATGCAGGTGACCACCGGGAAATAGAAACTCCCGTGCCTGCCGGTAATATGAATATCCCCGGGCAGATGGCCCAGGGGGAACAGATTGGACCCGAATTCCATGACAAGGCCGGCAACCACCAGCAGCAGCCCCAGGCCGATCAGCATTCTTCCCATATTTTCATCCCCTGTTGTTTTTGTTTCTATTGTACCATGTTCTTCCCGGTTTCTCCTTTGAAATCAATGACCCCAACGATGTAGGGGCTCACCGCAGGCAAGCCCGTCCCGGCCGCCCAAAGGGCCGCAAATTCAAAAGCAGATGCCCCCACATCTGGTATTCATCCGCCGCTGACACAAAAAAATTCCGCATCCATCAGATGCGGAATTTTCCTAACCGGCAGCTCCCTATCCTCCCGGACCGTTTCCAGTCGAGTACTTTCGGCGTATAAGGGCTTAACTGCTGTGT
>NZ_JBQKCH010000023.1:0-27008 GCF_052122455.1 Acidaminococcus sp. HCP3S3_G9_1
TACTGCTTTCGATGGTGAAATTAAAATAAAAACAGACGTGAGCAAAAATCGCTCACGTCCGTGTGTGGTAGATGAATTGGAGCTTACCCCAACATTTGACAAAGAACCAATTTTCTTTGACCTGGTTGACCGCCGATACAACAAGGGTGGTTATTACAACATGATCTTTACAAGCAACAAAACACCCTCTGAGTGGCGGGAATGTTTTAACGAAGATGATGCCCTGTTGTGTTCCTTGGACCGCATTTTCGATGATGCTGTAGTCTATATGATTAAAGGAAACAGCTACCGCGGGCAAATGCTTGAGACGTATACAGTCCAGGCAAACAAACCCAAAGAACCAATTTCAGCAACTATGCCTAAGATTTAAGCCCTAGGCCGAAGTGTATTCTAAGTTGTTGATCGTACCACATATTTAAGAATGGCGATTTCAATTGGGCTGAATTTGGCTAATTCAGCTGGGCCCTATTTGGCGATTTCAGACGGGCTCTAACACTGTCTAAATATATGGTACACCTTTCTCTTCTCCTCGTTCTTTATTCATGCTTCTGTATCATCTTTATGATGTTCATCTGTATCTCAAAATCCTTGCGGGAATTGACAGCGGTTGTATCCAGAATCAATCCGCAAAAGAAAGAAAGCAATGCCGTAATCATGAAAAATCCACTAGCGATAAAAGTAGGGAATCTGGGAACCAACCTTATCCGTATATACTCCATAAGAACCGGAATAAACAGGGTAATCCCACACAAGAGAAAAAGCAATGCAGCACTTCCGAAAAAAGCCATAGGTCTATAATGGCGATACATATTAAAAATTGTTAGTAAGACCCTGGCTCCGTCTGTATAAGTATTTAGTTTGCTTTTGCTTCCTGTTGGACGGTTTCGATATTGGACAGGGATACTTTCAATTAACAGGTTCTTATCCAGAGCATGAATGGTCATTTCCGTCTCAATTTCAAACCCTTGGGACAATATGGGGAATGTTTTAACAAACAGGGGGCTGAAAGCCCTATATCCTGTCATAACATCTTCGATCCGATTTTTGGGTTGCCATAAAATATTGATGAATTTTCGTACAAGTTCATTTCCAAAATTATGGAAGGGCCTCTTATTTTCATTAAAATACGTAGTGGACAGGCGATTCCCTATGACCATATCAGCCTTGCCCTCCAAAACAAGCTGACACATCTCCTGGGCATTCTCAGCAGGATACGTATCATCTCCATCTATCATCAGATAACAATCCGCATTGATATCGCGAAACGAAACATGGAACGAATCACATTGCCCTTTCCCTGACGATACTCAGGCCGGACAATTGCACCATTCTGCTCAGCGATGAGAGCCGTGTTATCCGTTGAATTATTATCATAGACATAGATGCACGCATCCGGCAGTGCATTATGATAATCAGATACCACTTTCCCAATTGTTCTGGCTTCGTTATAACATGGAATCAGTACGGCTATTTTCTTCATATAAAAATCCCCATTCCAAATCTATTCATTCATTTTCCATATTATAAAATCTTTATAGACGGACAAGCTGCTGCTGTTTAAATAATTCATTTTTTTTATCATATCTTCACCATTCGTAGTGATAATCAATTTTCCCTTTAAATCAGCAGTTAATTCGTTACTTTTGCGCAGTACATTTACCGTGACATTTTTTAATAAAAGATATTGCAGATCGATAGGCGCAACCCACCAATAATCCAATCGATTTATATCATGGTCTGGTGAATAAAAATATACCGTATGTTCATCAGGTGATAAATTTTCTACTACACCTTGCGAAACTTTCATCATAGTATCATACCGCATGTTTCTGACAGACCCATTCACTGTATTTAAAAAATTGCCAACCAAAAACATGGTACCCAGAAGAACATACGATACGGTGAGCACATTGTCCGACTTTCTTACTGTAATCAAAATGAGAAGTCCCGTAACAATAAAAAGCGAGCTGTAATAGTAAGAATAGGTATTCCCCACTTTAAAAAACAAGAAACCCACTTGATAATTTCTAATCCCATCGACTCCCTGATAGTACTGAATAACATTTTGAAACAATAAAATGATATACACAGTAACAACAAAGGATGAGAGCAATAATCTTGTTTTTTTATTATGCAAACAATCAATTACTGCCACCAAACCAAATGATACCATAACCGCACCCATTGATGCTTCGAAGTATCGGCTAAAAGTAGCAAACACCAGGCCTTGTTCATTTGAATTGGTGAAATACAGAACGCTCATCAGCAAAGACAAAACAGCCGCTGCTGAAGTGGTAAAATAAAATATCTTTTTCTTAAAGTCCTCTTTGTTCCGGAAGAATTCACACCATGAATATATCATACCTAAAATACTAAAGCCAAAAGTTGAAACAACTATATAATAAAGGTGGCCTTCCAGAATCCGAAGAAATTCCAAGATGCCTTTTGCAGAAAGCAAAGCTTTCAGTTTATATAAATTGCCAGATAGTAAATTTCCTCCATTTAGTAAATTTCCTCCCTGCCCTAAATAAAGGTACACGGAATCCAACAGGTAATATTTTAAATACAAATTACCTGCAAATAAAACACCGATCAATCCTAAAAATAACATCAGATTGTAATCGATTGTTTTTTTCTGACGCCAGACCCATCCAGCATTTAAAAGCAATGCCCCCATAACAGAAACTATGATTGGTACACTTCTTGTGTGTACTGCAAACATATAACCTAAAATCAAAGCTTCTAAAATATAATATCTACGTGAACCTTTCTCCAAAATAGCAATCAGTAAATAAAAAGAAAGGATTCCCAGCATCATTAACAAGCATTCTGGCTGGGTGGTTTCAGTATATAAGGTATAAGCAGGATATGCCATAGAAAGTAAAGCAAAGATAAAAGCCTGTTGTCGATGATTTGACGTAAAAACATACTTAGAAACAAGGATCTCATATAAAAAATAAAATGATACACAATTAAACAGTGCATTCAGAATCATTAAAGAACGGTAGATAAAAAGCGGCGAATCAAAAAAATACATAAAGACAGCAATGATAAAAGAATAACCGCCATTATAGTATAATGGATTCTTCAACGCTGACCAATCCATCCCTATATAGGCAGCTGCATTGGCCCAATACCCCATTTCATCTGGAGTGAAATAAAAGATATTGCACGTTGTCATCGTATATAGATGGAAACAAAATAAAAAAGCCATTGCCAGGAAAATACGTTTATTTTCACTTAAATTCAAAAATATTTGGTTCATCGTAAGACTCCTATATTGGGACAGAAATGTAATATATTGTCTTCTTTATTATACAGCATAATAAATTGATAGAAAAGGTGATCGTTTAAAATGTATGTATGGACAACAATTTAATGATACCATCTGCTCACGGCAAATACTTTTGACTAAAAAAGCAGACCAGGTGTTTTTGAAACCATTGATTGCACAAAAAGGCCGCCGGAAATTCCGGCGGTCTTTTCCATTTTAAAGCAGTCCGTGCAGTTTTCCCAGTTTCTGGATCTGTTCCAGGGAGTAATGGGTGATCCGGGAAATGGTTTCCATGGGGATTTTCTCTTTCAGCATGCCAAGAACGTTGGATTCGCGTTCCTCCTGCATTCCCTGTTGCATCCCTTGCTGCATCCCTTGCTGCATGCCTTGCTCCAATCCTTCTTTCAAACCTTCCTTCCGGCCTGCCTTCCTGCCTTCTTCTTCTGCTTCTTTCTGGCGCCTTCTGATTTCATCGCTTAAAATCATATATTCTCGCCTCACTTTATCCATGCTCTTCACAAGATGGACTTCCTGATCCAGACTTTCCACAAAATTCCCTTTTGCGGCTTTTCCGTCCACGTAACGGAGAAAAGCAGCAACGTCAGGATCAGCTGCATTTTCGCTGCCCTTACTGTTCAGAAACATTCTGGTCTCTTCGTCCTTTAATTTTACCCTGTTATCTTCCTGACAGCAATGGGTAAATGTGTAAATCGGCAGATTCCGATGAAACGGATCGAAAGTGCAAATAAAGATTACATAGGACGGGTTCAATTCTTCGTACGGCTTGCCCTTATCCAGCAGTTCCCCATCAATCAGGCTCTGATAAAAACGGCTGCGCTTGGCCAGGTCGTATTTGGGGGAGTTGGAGCACTGCATCTCGATATCGTAGACACGACCTTCCTCATCCTCCACATAGACATCCAAACGGACACTTTTGCCATCCAGCCGGAGGTCGATGGTCTTTTCGAAATCCTGGTAATGCAGAGAACGGACTTTGATTCCCACAATCTTTTCAATCAAATGGGTACAAAGCCGTTCATTGCGCATGACATGCTGGAAGAGAAAGTTGTCACGGATGGTTAGTTCATCAAAGGTTTTGATTCTTTCCATTAATCTGCCTCCTTGTGAAGTTGGTATAGAAATACCTTTCGACAGGAAACTGATAATTCCTTCCCAAGTGGAAAAATTGGGGCATGAATGGAACAAACTATTTTGAAAGAATGGAAATGAGAGGTTTTCTCATCGGGAGTACGATGAAAACCAGCCCCCGCACCCCACCGAACCTCCGACCGTGACGGCGTTGGGGTCATGGGTCCGCGTACTGATGGTTGGACGTGGTTGGCGTGGGGACGTGCAGGCGGGGCGCCGGGCCTGGGTCCCCTACGGTTCCAGAACGGATCTGTCGGCCCGGCCGTCCCTGCTCTTCACTCCTCACTCTGTACTCTTCACTCTGCACTGGTTTTCTCACCACAGGCTGTTGTCCACCAGCCGGGGTTTGACGGCCGGGGTACCGCTTCCGCCGCCACTACCGGGAAGAGAGAACTCTTCAAATGTGAAATCACCATGTGTTGCATTAAATTCTATCTCGTTGGCATAAATAGAACCATGGAATTGTTGCTTAGGTAGTACGTTCCCATGTTGGTCTTTTTCTTGTTTATCAAAATTAAACGGAGATAATGATGAGCCTGGCACATATAAACTACCTCGGAAGTCGTAAGTATTGGCATCAAATTGCACGTTCGTAATGGGATTCTTATTCCAATTATTTATTTCTTGATGGCCAAAATAACAGATTATTACAGGCCGCCTTATATTGCTTTGTAAAGAAATATGTAGAAGAGATAGATCATCATCAACATAAAGATATACAGGATCATTAGAATTCAAAGAATTATCACTAAGATTAATGTTCATATTTTGAACATTAGAGGCGAGCCTATACATAGACTGGCCATTGTCAGAAATTGTTATTGTATAGTTTTGATCATTTTCTGTTTTGGGAATATCTTTGAATGCATCTTTAACAGCTTGCTCACTAGCTGAAACCTGTTCATTATAATATTTTTCGGGATTGGAACCATTAGGAGCTACTCCTGCAGATGGATATTTATACATTCCTTGACTTATAGCGGTTTCTCTGGATTTCCCATATGCCTCTCTTGTGTACAACATATATCTTCCCTGATTGTTTTCTTTATAATAATTTCTCCAATCCCAAACAACAACATCTCCTTCAAAAGTAGCACCTCCAATCTTATCACTATTATTATTATTGTAAAAAGATCCGTCAAACCCTCTTCTTCCAAGTCCTACATTCACAAGATTCCCCAGCTTAATTCCCCCACCTCCACTGGTCCCTTCCTTCCCAATCAGCGCCACGGCAGTGGCCTTTACCAGGAACGTGGGCCGGTGAAGCCAGGCGGCGGTGGCCTGGATCAGGGGGATTTCTTCTTCCAGATGGACCCGGTAGTAGGATTTTTCTCCTTCGCTGCCGGTGACGGCTTTGGTTTTGGCCTGGAACTGCTGGAGATTGGGGCTGCTGGCCAGGTTGTGGCCTAGGTTGGCGGTTACGTACCGGTCGGCGAACAGGTCGGCATTGGGATGGGAATTGATGGTGTCCCCGTTGACGAAGTTGGCGGCTCCGGCCAGGGCGGCGGCGTCGGCAGCGTTCTGGAGCTTGGTGTGATAGGCCCAGATCCGGCCGATTTCGCTGACCAGGGCCACCAGCAGCAGGAACACGGGCAGCAGTACGGCAAAGAGCACCAGGAAGGCCCCTTTCTGTTTCCGGTTATGAGTAAAAGGCTTCATGGGAAGCGCCTCCTTCAAGGACAGGAAAATGAGATGTTACAACCCCCGGACCAGCATCAGGGCCAGGGCGGTGAGCATGAAATAGGGTCCATAGGCAAAGGAACTTTTCCGGTTCTTCTGCCCGGCCAGGAGCATCACCAGGGCGGACAGACCTCCCAGGACGGTGCCGGCGGCGGCAGTAAAGGCCAGGCTCTGGGGGCCCATCCACAGGCCCAGGGCGGCCAGGAGCTTGATGTCTCCCCCGCCCAGGGCGCCCCGGGACAGGATTCCCAGCACCAGGAACACCAGTCCCCCAGCCAGGCCGGCCAGCAGGTGGCTCACCAGCATGTCGGGATAGGTGGCCAGCATCACCAGGGCGGCCAGGGCAAAGGGAAGCATCATGGAATCAAACAGGCAGTACTGTTCGAAATCCGTAACGGTCATCCACAGGAGAAAAGCGGTGAACACCAGCATGAGCACCAGAGGCAGACCGGAGGCAAGCTGCAGCAGCCGCAGTCCGCAGCCCAGGAACCCGATAAAAAGCAGGGGTTTCCGCCAGCGGCTGCGGGAGGCAATGGCGTCGGGGAAAGTAAGGATGGAAGGATCCCGGTCATAGAGCCGGTCGATCCAGAAAGACCCGCCCCAGGCCACCCCCAGAGCAGCCAGGAGCAGCAAAAAGACAAAGAAAAGTGTCATGGCAGGTGTACGCTCCTTTTTAGTACTATTATACAGGAAAAGCAGTCCGTTGACAAAAAAGGGCTGTGAAGAAATGGAAGTTTCCTCTCTTCACAGCCACTTTGCTATTCTCTATTCTTCTTTAACATACCCAGCAGCAGGGCACCCACTGCTGTCCCTACGGCCAAGGAGGCCAGGTACATGGGCCAGTTGTGGACTACGCCGAACACGAAGATGCCTCCGTGAGGGGCCGGGATGGTGCAGCCGAACACCATGGACAGGGCCCCGGCCACGGCGGAACCAATGGCACAGGCGGGAATCACCCGGGAGGGATCTTCCGCTGCAAAGGGGATGGCCCCTTCGGTGATGAAGCTGAGCCCCATGATGAAGTTGGTCACGGAAGAGTTCCGTTCCTGTGCCGTGAACTTCTTGGGGAACAGCCGGCAGGCCACGGCAATGGCCAGGGGCGGCACCATACCCCCGATCATTACAGAGGCCATAAAGGGAGAGGACACGGCCTGTCCGTCAGCCCCGGCCAGGGAGGCGGTACCGAACACATAGGCGGCCTTGTTGAGAGGCCCGCCGAAGTCGATGCTCATCATACCCCCCAGCACCAGGCCCAGGAGCACTTTGCTGCCGCCGCTCATGGCGGTAAGGCCCCCGTTGACCCAGTGGTTCACCGCACCCATCACCGGGTTGATCAGGACCACCATCAGGGCCCCCATGATCATCAGCCCCAGCACCGGGTACAGCAGGATGGGTTTGATGTTTTCCAGGGATTCCGGCAGGAAGGCCAGGGCCTTCTTCAAAGCCAGGATCAGATACCCGGCGGCAAAGCCCCCCACCAGGGCGCCGAAGAAACCGCTGCCCCCGGCAGAAGCCATGGCCCCGGCCACGAACCCGGCCAGGAGCCCGGGACGGTCGGCGATGCTGGCGGCAATGAACCCGGCCAGCATGGGCATCATGAAGCTGAAGGCCAGGCCTCCCACGTTCTTGAAGAAGGCGGCCAGCGGGGTACTGGACCCGAACTGGGCGGTACCGGCGGCTCCCATGTCGAACAGGAAAGCCAGGGCGATGAGGATGCCCCCGCCGATGACGAAGGGCAGCATGTGGGATACCCCGTTCATCAGATGCTTGTAGGCCTTCCGGGCGCCGCTTTCTTCCGCCGCCGTTTCTCCGGCTGCTTCCCCGCCGGCTTCCCCCTGATAAATGGGAGCCTGACCGCTGAGGGCTTCGTCCAGCAGCTGGTCGGCCTTGTTGATGCCGTCGGCCACTTTCACGATCACCACCGGTTTCCCTTTGAACCGGTTCATGGGCACGTATTTGTCCGCGGCCACGATGATCCCGGTGGCCCCGGCAATGTCTTCCGCCGTCAGGGCGTTCTTCACCCCGCTCTGGCCGTTGGTTTCCACTTTAATGGAAATGCCCCGGCGGGAGGCGTGCTGTTCCAGGCTTTCGGCAGCCATGTAGGTGTGGGCGATGCCGGTGGGACAGGCAGTGACCGCCAGCACCTGGTACCCTTTGGGGGCTTCTTCCGGGGCAGGGGCTTCTTCCGCCGGCTGTTCTTCCCCGGCTTCTTCCGGGAACTTCTCTTTTTCTGCCTTGCCGATCAGTTCATAGAGGGCATCCACACTGTCCACAGCCATGATCCCGTCGATGAAATCCGGATCCATGAGCAGGGTGGACAGACGGCTGAGCACATCCAGATGCACATTGTCCTTGGTATCCGGTGCGGCGATCAGGAAGAACAGTTTGGCAGGCTGTCCGTCCAGGGAATCGAATTCCACCCCGTCACTGCAGCGCATAAAGGCCAGCCCCGGACGGGTGACCGCTGCCGTCTTGGCATGAGGAATGGCTACCCCTTCCCCAACCCCGGTGCTCCCTTCTTCTTCCCGGGCAAAGACCTTTTTCCGGTATTCTTCCGGATCGGCGATGTTCCCCTGTTTCACCATAAGCTGGATCAGTTTGTCCAGCGCTTCTGCCTTGCTGCCGGCGGAACCGTTCAGTTCCACACTTTCCCGTTTCAGTAGATCCGTGATCTGCATATCAATTCCCCTTTACCAGTTGTTCAATGGCTTCCTTTTCCGCCAGATGCATGGTGAACGCCGTGGCGCTGCCGGCGCAGATGCCCCAGTGGAGGGCTTCTTCACAGTTTTTGTTCCGCAGGTATCCTGCCAGGAAACCGGCCACCATGCTGTCGCCGGCTCCCACCGTGTTGACCATGGTCCCCTTGGGGGCCAGGTGACGGTGGACTTTCCCTGTTTCGTCTACCAGGAGGGCACCGTCGCCCCCCAGGCTGATGAGTACGTTCCGGGCTCCCTGCTGCTGGAGTTCCCGGGCCCCCTGGATCAAATCCTGCTCCGTGGGCAGTTTCCGGCCCAGCAGGTCTTCCAGTTCTTCCCCGTTGGGCTTTACCAGGAAGGGATGGGCCGAAAGAGCCCCGGCCAAGAGTTTGCCGGTGGCATCCACCACACAGGGGATGTGCCGCTGCTCCATGGCCCGGGCAATGTCCCCGTAGAGAGAGGGGGCACAGCCGCTGGGTCCGCTGCCGGACAGGACCAGGATATCCTCGGACGTAAGCTCCCGGAGCTGGGCCTGGAGCCGGTCCAGGTCGGCGGAAGTGACTTCCGGCCCTTTGCCGTTAAGGGCGGTTTCTTCTCCGGCCCGGATCTTTACGTTGATCCGGGAAAAGCCGTTTGCCACAGGCAGCAGGCTGCAGGGAATGCCCCGCTCTTCCACCAGGCGCTGGATTTCGTCTCCGGTGAACCCGGCTTTAAAGCCCAGGATCCGGGTGGGGACCCCCAGGTTCTGGAGGATCCAGGACACGTTGATGCCCTTGCCCCCGGGGAAGATTTCCTCGGCCTGGTTCCGGTTGATGGCCCCCACCTGGAGGCGGGACAGGGTCACCACGTAGTCCAGGGAGGGATTGAAGGTGATGGTATAGATCATTTTGGATGGTGTTCCTTTCTGTGCAGGATGGAAAAGGGCACGTCGGGCCTTGGGGCCCTGGTGCAGAAGGAGGCCCGGCATCCGCCGGCCCCTGAAGGTAGACGCAGCCGGGTGGCTGCTAACCCACCACCAGCCTTACGGCTGGTCCCCCGCCCTTGTAAAGGGCGGATAGTAAGTACGCGGGCTAACGCCCTTGTACTTACCAAAGAGCGACGGGCGACAGCCCGAGCGTATATCCGCCCTTTTCAAGGGCGGGGGACCGTTGCGCCTGCGCAATGGTGGTGGGTTAGGCGCCGCTTTTCGTTCGGCGCCGTTTCCTTTTTTCTTTTTTACAGGTCCCTGAAATTCTGGACCGTAATATTCTGGTCTTTTACCAGCTGGAGGATTTCCTGATCGGTTACAGCGTCCAGTTCCCCTTCGAAATCGTGGTCCCACTGGGTAGCAGGGATCAGGATGCCGTTGCTGGTGCCCGGATGGAGCATCACTTCAGTGGTGCCTTCCTTCAAGTGGAGCAGGATGGTCCGGAGGGCTTTTTTGTCCACCGCTTCCCCGGCCACAATGCCCCCGAAATGATCCGGAGTGCGGATTCCCTGGGCGTGGGCCTTCTTCCGGGCCCGTTCCGCCAGCACATGGAGACCGGTACGGCCCACCTGTTCTCCCAGGTTGGAGGGCCGGGTGGCCAGAAGGCTCACCGGGATGGCCGGGATCCGCACCGCCGGGATCCCATGGTCCAGGCACAGGTCCAGGATGATGTCGATGATCCCGGGAAGCACGTGCATGTGCTGATGGCTGTCGGCGTGGGTGGGCACCAGGCCCGTATCCAAAAACCGGTCCAGCTGAGCGGTGCATTCCCGCTGGACGTCCTGGAGCCGGATTTTGCCGGTCAGGAACCGTTTCACGAACGCACCATGGTCCGGGTACAGTTCCCCGGTGGCCGGGTCCACCAGGCTGGGGATGTCCGAGGCCGGCAGCACTGGTTTGGCGTTCACCAGGGTGAAATGGATGCCCAGGCCCAGGGCGGGAGTACGGCGGGCCAGGGCCACCGCCTCCTCAAACGCGGCGCCGGTGACCATTACCGTGGCCGACCGGATCAGTCCCTGTGCCACCCCCCGTTCCACCGCCCGGTTGATCAGGATATGACGGCCAAAATCATCAGCATTGACAATCAGTTGTTTGGACATGACAGAGATCCTTTCAAAGAAAAACAGCCAGGATTGGCTGGAACGAATGTTGTTGTGACTATTTATTATATCAGATGGGGCAGGAAATTTGTAGGGGATTCAGGAGTTAGGTGGTTAGGTGATTAGGTGGATGGTTGGGTGGCTGGTACCTCGTTGACATCCCCCACCCCTTTTGTTACACTGGACTTGCTCTTATTTGGAAAGGAGATTTTCCCATGAATCGTGCTTTGACTCCCCGGGCTATGGTTTTTATTGCAATACTGGGGGCTTTGTCTTCTCTTTTGATGGCTTTTGAGTTTCCCCTGCCGTTTGCCCCGGCGTACATGAAATTCGAGATTTCGGACCTGCCGGCTTTGTTTGCCGGATTCTTTATCGGGCCTCTGGCCGGGGGCCTGACGGAACTGCTGAAGATCCTTATCAAACTGGTGCTGGTGGGAAGCTCTACGGCTTTTGTGGGGGAAGGGATGAACCTGTTGTGTGCCCTGGCCTATGTGCTGCCCTCCACGGTGTTCTATCACCTGCACCGGACCCGCCAGGGTGCCATGACGGCACTGGTGGCCGGCAGCCTGGTGGCCAGTGTGTTCGCGGTTCTGGCCAACAGGTTCCTGGCCATCCCGCTGTACGTAAAGCTGTACAAAATCCCTCTGGAGGCGATCCTGAAAATGGCCAGTGCCACCAATCCCCTGGTCCACAGCCTGACGGATTTCCTGCTGCTGACGGTGCTGCCCTTCAACCTGCTGAAGTACGCGGTGGTGTCAGGGATTACGTATCTAATCTATAAGAAGGCCAGTCTGGCGCTGACGGAGATCATTAAAAAGTAAATAAGGGAAGCCCGTCATCTGCCGGGCTTTGAACGTGGACGCAGCCAGAAGGCTGCTAACCCACCACCAGCCTTGCGGCTGGTCCCCCGCCCTTGAAAAGGGCGGATATATGGCACGCGGGCTATCGCCCTGGTGCCCAAAAAGCAATGGGCGTCAGCCCGAGCGTGTATCCGCCCTGAAAAAGGTACTGATAAACAGCACCCGTTACTATCCTTATAAAAAGCAATGGGCCATAGGCCCAATCGTATATCCGCCCTTTGCAAGGGCGGGGGACCGTTGCGCTTGCGCAATGGTGGTGGGTTAGCAGCCACCGGCTGCGTTTCTCTTCAGAACCATCTGCCTCCGGCAGATGGTCTCCTTCGTCCGCTGACCGTCCCTGTATCCAGTATACATTTTCAAATGTCCTTTCAGCTGTCACAGAACCATGCTACAATAGATTGGTAAGGGATTCTATTACTGCCAAATCAAGGAGGTTCTGCCATGATTGAAAAAAACGCTGTAGGCATCGTCGGTGTTGGCCATGTGGGCGCCCATGTGGCTTATTCCCTGGGAATGATGGGGATCGCTGACGAGATTCTGCTCTGCGATATTGATGACAAAAAACTCACCAGCGAATGCAATGATCTGAACGATGCTGTCCCTTTCATGCCCAACCGGGTAACTTACCGGACCACGGACTATGCCGGTCTCAAAGACTGTGCCATTATTGTGATCGCGGTGGGGGATATTTCTCTGTGCAGGAACTTCAACCGGGACGATGAACTGAAAAACAGTGTGATCCAGGTGGCCCGGTTCATTCCCCGGATCATGGATGCCGGGTTCGATGGGATCTTTGTGAACATCACCAACCCCTGTGACCTGATCACCGGGGAAATCGCCAATCTGTCCGGTCTCCCCCGGTCCCAGGTGCTGGGTACAGGGACGCTTCTGGATTCGGCCCGGCTGCGCCACGCCATCAGCGATTTTACAGGGCTGGACAGCCGGAGCTTCAGCGCCTTTATGCTGGGTCAGCACGGGAATTCCCAGTTCGTCCCCTGGTCCCTGCTGAATTTTTCCGGGATGACCGTGGATCAGTATGAACAGCACACGGGACGGAAGTTCGACCGGGCCAAAATCCAGGAACAGGCTATCAAAGGAGGCTGGGTGACGGTCTCCGGCAAATGGTGCACGGAATACGGCATTGCCGGCGCGGCAGCCACCCTGGTGCGGACCATCCTCCGGGACGAAAAGCGGGTGCTCCCCTGCTCGGTGGAACTGGACGGGGAATACGGCCAGCAGGACCTGTTCATCGGCGTACCGGCGGTAATCGGCAAGGAAGGCGTGGAAAAGGTCCTGGACCTGCCCCTGACCCCGGAAGAACAAAAGCAGTTCCAAGCCTGTGCCGCCGCCATCCAGGAGAATGTGAGCAAGGCGTATGACATTATTTTGAAGGAAAAAGAAAAGGTGTGACCGCGGTCACACCTTTTCTTTTTCTCACGTTTTATCCAAAGAACACTGTAATCAGATCTTCCAGTGCCTTCTGGTCGGCGGCTCCCATGGTTTCCCGGGCGCTGTGCATGGCCAGAAGGGCCACACCGATATCCATGGTCCGGATGGGAGTCAGGGCCGATGCCATGGACCCCAGGGTGGATCCCCCTTTGATGTCGCTGCGGTTCACAAACAGCTGGCAGGGAATCCCGTTGGCGGCGCAGAGGCCTTTCACAATGGCCACCGCTTCCGCATCCCCGGCATACGCCTGGCTGCAGGCCTGTTTCAGCACCACACCCTGGCCCAGTTTGGGCTTGTTGGTGATGTCGCATTTGGCCGTATAGTTGGGATGGAGGGCATGGGCCACGTCCACGCTGAGCATGAATCCGTTGGCCATGTCTTCATACAGGGCTTCTTCCGTCAGGCCCAGTTTGGTGTAGATCCGGTGGAGCAGGTTGTTCAGCACCAGGGAATCGGCTCCCTGTTTGGTGTTGCTGCCCACTTCTTCGTTGTCGAACAGGCAGGCCACCCGCAGTCCTTCGGTGCCTTTGCCGTTCATGATGCCCTTCAGGCAGCCCATGCAGGAAGTCAGGTTGTCCAGACGGCCGGAGGAGATGAATTCATCCTTCAGCCCGAAGGTGCAGCCTTCTTCCACCGGATAGGTGGACAGTTCAAAGGACAGGATGTCTTCCGGTTTCACCTGGAGTTCCTTGGCCAGGAAGTTGGTGAAGAAGTGCTTGTCTTCCGGGTCCTCGCCCAGCATGGTGGCCAGGGGCAGCACATCTTTCTGTTTGTTCCATTTGTAGCCGTCGTTCACTTCCCGGTTCATGTGGATGGCCAGGCTGGACATGCTCAAAAGGGGCCGTTTGAAATCCACCAGGTGGGTCCGGGGTTTGAAGGGATCGGCGGTCCGGGTGACGATCTTCCCGGCCAGGGACAGAGGACGGTCCATCCAGGTGGACACGATCATGCCGCCGTATCCTTCCACGTTCAGGGTGCCGTAGCCCTGGGTATCCACTTCCGCCGCCGGTTTCAGCCTGAAGCAGGGAAAATCCGTATGGGCGGCTGCAATCTTCAGCCCCCGGGATCCTGCTTTACCGGTACGGAAGGCAAACAGGGATGAATCGAAGCATGTGACAAAGTACTTGCTGTCCGGGGCCAGGGTCCAGTCCCCGCCCAGGGGGAGTTCAACAAAGCCGTCTGCCAGCAGCAGGTCACGGCTGGCCGCCACCGTATGGTACGGAGACGTGCTCTTTTGGATCAGGTTCAGTAAATCTTTCGTAGTTTGATTCATTTCGACACCTCCTGTTGACATTGTATCATAAGGTACAAAATTGTTCAAAAACTTTTTTATTTAACTAGCCAGATAATACCGCTGCATGATATAATGGAACCATCTTTTGTAAAGGAGGCTTTCCAATGGCTGAAAAAGAAAAAACACTCAACAATGGAAGCAACAAAGTTTTATCCTGGCAAGCGCTGGGCCTGATGACCTTTACCTCCGTGTGGGGGTTCGGGAACATCGTCAACGGCTATGCCAACCAGGGTCTCAAGGCCGTAGTGTCCTGGATCCTCATGTTCGCCCTGTACTTCATCCCTTATGTGCTCATGGTCGGTGAAATGGGTTCCACCTTCAAGAACAGCGCCGGGGGCGTATCCTCCTGGATCCGGTCCACTTCGGGCGCCAAGCTGGCCTACTTCGCCGGCTGGACCTACTGGATCGTCCACATGCCCTACCTGGCCCAGAAACCCCAGAACATGCTCATCGCCTTCGGCTGGGCCTTTTTCCAGAACGGATCCCTGACGAAAATGATTTCGCCCCTGGTCCTGCAATGCATCGCTCTTGTGATTTTCTTTTTCTTCCTGTGGTACGCCTCCAAAGGGGTTACGGCCCTGAAACGGATCGGCGCCCTGTCCGGGAGCTTCATGTTCGTCATGTCCATCCTGTACATCCTGCTGGCCCTGGCGGCTCCTCACCTGACCACCGCCAAGACCTTCAGCTACAGCCTGAACTGGGAAACCCTGATGCCCACCTTCGATTTTGACTACATGACCACCCTGGGGATCCTGGTGTTTGCTGTTGGCGGCTGCGAACGGCTGAGCCCCTATGTAAACAACCTGAAGAAACCTTCTTCTGAATATCCCAAATCCATGATCTTCATGGCCATTATGGTGGCGGTGACCGCCCTGCTGGGGACCTTTGCCATGGGGCTGATGTTCGACCCCAACAACATCCCCAAGGACCTGATGATGAACGGGGCCTACTACAGCTTCTCCAAGCTGGGTGAATACTACGGCATCGGCCAGACCTTCGTGATCATCTACGCCATCTGCACCGCCCTGGGACAGGCCGCCACCCTGGCCATTTCCATCGATGCCCCCATCAAGATCCTGCTGTCCGACGTGGATCCCCAGTTCGTGCCCAAAGTGTTCACCAAAGTGAACGCCAAAGGGGTGCCTGTAACCGGGTACAAACTGACCGCCATCCTGGTTTCCATCCTGCTGATCGTACCGGCGCTGGGGATCGGGGACATGACCAGCCTGTACAACTGGCTGATCCGTCTGAACGCGGTGTGCATGCCGCTCCGGTATCTGTGGGTGTTCTTTGCCTACATGATGCTGAAGAAACATGCGGACAACTATGTTTCTGAATACCATTTCGTGAAGAGCAAGGGCCTGGGCATGCTGGCCGGGTTCTGGTGCTTCGCCTTCACCGCTTTCGCCTGCATCATGGGCATGTTCCCCCGTGGGGTCCAGAGCGGTACCGACACCTGGTACTTCCAGTTCGCCATGAACATCCTGACCCCGCTGGTACTGATCGGGATCGGGTTCATCCTGCCGGAACTGGCGAAGAAGGAACGGGAGTAAGAAAAACAGGGTGCTGCATAAAACATGCAGCACCTTGTTTTTTTGTCAGCGGGCAGCGGCCGAAGGAGACCATCTGCCGAAGGCAGATGGTTCTAAAGGGAAACGCCGCTGAAGCGGCTAACCCACCACCAGCCTCACGGCTGGTCCCCCGCCCTTGTAAAGGGCGGATAGTAAGTACGCGGGCTAACGCCCTTGTACTTACCAAAGAGCGATGGGCGCCAGCCCGAGCGTATATCCGCCCTTTACAAGGGCGGGGGACCGTTGCGCTTGCGCAATGGTGGTGGGTTAGCATCCAACGGATGCGTTTACCATCAAAGAAACCCGCTTGCTGTGGGTTTCTTCCTTTTTTCATACATCCTCATCCCAGGGATTGATCCGGATGGGTTCTTTTTTCAGCATTTCTTTTTGTTCCGGGGTAAAATGGCATTTTCTGATCACGGCTTCGTAGACGTATTCTTTGAAATACTTTTCGGAGCAGACGAAATAGCCGTTCTTCCCCACTTCCTTGCCCCAGGAATTCTCGATCTTCCACCGGGTGGGACGGCCGCTGGCATCGAAATCCACCCCGGTCAGTAGCATGGCATGGGTGGCGGAGCTGGCTCCGTATTCCAGCCGCTTCCCTTTGGGCATATCCCAGGAAAATCCTCCCAGGAGCTTTTCCACCTGGACGCTGTCCGGATCCCAGATCCCTTCTTTCCGGGCTCCGTAGGCACCGGCGTCGCAGGCGAACCACACCGGTTCTCCGGCCTGGAGCTGGCGGACGCACAGGTCTTCCAGGGCTTCCTGGGACAGGTTCAGGGCTTCCATGTCCTTCCCCACCATGTTTTCCACAGCGTGGAAGGCCACCGGGGTATCCATTTCCTTGTCCGGGGTGGGTTCGTTGATCACGGGCATGTAGTCTTTCAGGACAAGGCCCACGTATTTGTCGTAGAATTCCCTGGGGGTCAGGTTCCGGTCACAGTGGTAGTTCTTGTCCTTGTCCCGCCAGGCAAAATCGAAGGTCTCCACCGGCGCCCCGAAGGCGATGCATTCCGCTTTGTACACTTCCGCCAGCATTTCCTTCTTCCGGGGATAGGGATCCTTTCCGGCAGCCACCAGTTCCCGGAGCTCCAGGGCATCTTTCCGGAGCAGCCGGTTCATGGCAGCCAGGAACCGGTCCGTATGTTCCGACTGGTAGGATTCCGGGTTGGCGGCTTTGGGCACCACCCCGTATTTGGCCGCCAGATGGGCCGCTTCACTCCAGTAGCCCCCATCCACCATGCCCCGGAGCACGTACTGCATGCTCTGGCCTTTCACCGGCTCCCCGGCCTGTTCGATGACCATTTCCAGGAAGTTGTTGGCCTTTTCCAGCTTGTCGTAAAAGCTGAGATAGTTCTGGGACAGTTCGAATTCCTCCAAGCCACACTTTTCCGCCACGATTTCCCGCATGATGTTGAGAGCCGCAAAGAGCCAGCACCGGCCGGACTTCTGCTGGGCGGTGATTCCCCGGGTCTTCACTTCCACCGCAAAGGGTCCCTGGTGGAGGGCCGCCTGCATGGGCACAAAAGACAGGTCCGCCAGGTCGGTTTTGGCCAGGGCACTGTTCAGGGTCCGGGCGGCTGCATCCCGGTCATAGGCAGCACGGAATTCTTTCAGCAAGGTATTGTTGATTTCTTTCATTGGATATCTTTCCTTTCTCGACAAAGGTTATTTGATTAGGGCGATCCGGGCCCCCAGGAGCATGAGCCCCATGCCCAAGGCCATCTGGAAGGTAATGGCCTCCCCCACAAAAAGCCAGGCGAAGAGAGGGCTCAGGGCCGGCTTGATGAAATAGGTCAGGCTCCCCAGGGTGATGCTCCCCACCTCCATGGCCCGGAACCAGCACAGGAAGGCCACCAGGGTGATGCCCAGGTACAGGGTGAGCACCCAGGGCAGGTTGGCCCAGGTGTAGCCGGTGAGAAGCGGGATATAGGCATAATTTCCCAGGCCGTGGGCAGTGAAAAAGGCCGCCACAGCGGGGATGTGGGACAGGAAGGCCACAAACAGCAGCTGGAGCCCGCCCCAGAAGAACGTCCAGGCAGTGACCGTCACGCTGCCCAGGGCCGGCATGAGCTTCTTGCCTCCCACCGCATACAGGCTGTACCCGAACACGCAGACCATGAGCCCCAAAAAGCCTCCCGGGTCCAGGGACATGTGGAATGGGTCCACCAAAACGGCAATGGCCAGCACCTGGAGCCCCAGGGCGGCGATTTCATACCTGGTAATGGGGGTCCCCAGGATCAGGGCCGCCAGCACCGTAATGAAAAGAGGCGTGCTGGAAAAGATCACCGCCGTATGGCTGGCTCCCAGCACCACCGAAGCCATCTGGTACAGAGGCCCCACCATGGCAATGCCCATGAATCCCAGGAAAAAGCAGAGTTTCTGCTGGGCAAAGGTAACCCGGGCATGCCGGGCCAAAAGCTGCTTCCGGCTCCAGGGCATCAAGGCCAGCCCGGCCAGGGTGTACCGTGTGGCATTCACCTGGACCCCGTTCAGGTCGCCATTGATTTTTTTCATGCATACTTCCGTAAGGCAGAAAAACAGCGCAGCCACCAGCATGCACAAGATGGCTTCACGGTGTTTGGTCATAAGGGGACACTTCCTTTGAATTGGAATTTTACTGTTCCAGCAGGTATCCATCGACTCTGACGGAATTTTTCTCTTTTTGGTCAAACCCGTCCTGGCTCCCTGCAAGCTGGGTAAAGATCAGCAGTTTCCCATCCTCCAGCTGAAGCTGGAGATCTTTTCCCTCCACCAGTCCGTTGGAAGGATATTTTTCCCGCAGCTGCTGCAGGTACGCATCATCTATGGGCAGGCTGTATGCAGTATTTCCCTCTCCGGAAAAACGCAGCCGGTGGTACTGGATATGGGCCCCCTTGATGATTATTACCCTGGAATAACCGCTGACCGGCAGTGTTGCAAGTTTTTGGCTGTAGTTATAATACCCGATACCGGTATGACCTTTTCCTTTGGGCGGACGAGGCAGGGTGGCCAGGAAGGGAGATTCTTTGATTTGTTCCACCAGAGGATACCGCCACCGGCCGGCGGAACCGGCCAGATAACCATAGCTGCTGCGGATCCGCTCCGCTTCCTCTGGAGAAATCTCTCGGGCGCTGACCAGTTTCCCCTTCTGGATCAGCTGATTCCGGGTGATGGTTTCTTCCAGGCGCCGTGCCTGGGACCAGGCAGGGAGGTCCACCAGGTTCAGGGGCGAAAATGCCAGGATCCCGCTGAGGATTCCGCACAACAGGTATATTTTCCGGGGTTTTTGCCTTGTAATGCCCCCGAGCAGGACACAAAGCCCCACGAAGGTGCAGCAGAGGGACAGATACCGGAGGGTTGTGAGCCCGTAGGCTTCCAAACGGATCCAGACGCCTCGGAGCTGAGCCGCTGCTATGGGAACCAGAAGGAGTGCTCCCCATTTCAGGACTTTCCGCACCCAGAGCGGCTGCTCTTCCGGGTAGGATAAGCAGAACAGGGTATAAAAAGCCAAAGCACAGGATCCAAAGGGATTCATGATACCATTTGGCAGAGCTCCCTCCCGGAGGCTTTTGGCCAGATAGAAATAAAGGATGACCACAAGGAGCGCGGCCGCCGGAAGAAGAAGGTTCCGGCAGAGTGATGAATACCAGTCCGGTATCGCCAGAGGTTCGTTTTCCCGGGGAATCTGGGCCAGCAGGACCTGCCAGGATACCACCCAGATGGAAAATACACAGGCCAGCTCCAGCCATTCCAGGGACAGTTTGGGGTACAGGAGCATCCGGATGCCGGAAAAGCAGAGGCCCAAAAGGGCAAAGGACAACCCTCCCAGGAGCAGGCTTTTGCCAAGGGCCAGCAGAAAAGCGGGAAAAAGCCCCTTTCGTCCCTGGGGTGTATCACAGAAAAAAAGGGTAAGCGCTGCGGACAGGGCGGCGGTGCCCCAAAGGCCCAGGAACAGGTAGTCATTAAAGGACGGGACCTGTTCCAGGCTCCGCCAGAGCAGAAGGAAAAGCAGGAAATTGGCCGCTTCCCGCCGGGGCTCGATCCTGCCGTATTTTTCGTTGTACAGCCGCCAAGGCACGGAAAGAAACATTACCAGCTGTACAGCCAAAAAGCCCTGACTGATTACCGTCCATTTGCTCCACTGGTCCCCCCGCCCGATGACAGTGAGCACCAGGAATACCAGAAAAAAGCTCCAACTGCCCAGAAAAGCCGTCTTGAAGCGCTGGTTCCGCTCCCAGATTTCCCTGCACAATCCTTTGAACCTGCTCAGCATAAAGGATGCCTCCCCTTGGATGTTCATTCCTTATGATTATAGCATGGATGGGAAGTGGGAGCGAGGCGGAAGTTGGTGTGGAGGGATAGAGGAAGACGGCGCCGGGATTGCATGGGGATCGCCACCGCCTGCACCAGCGGAAGTTAGTGCGGAGGCGAAGGAAGACGGCGCCGGGTATCGCGGCGCCTAACCCACCACCATTGCGCAGGCGCAACGGTCCCCCGCCCTTGAAAAGGGCGGATAGTAAGTACGCGGGCTTAACGCCCTGGTACTTGTAAAAAAGCAATGGGCCGCAGGCCCGAGCGTATATCCGCCCTTTACAAGGGCGGGGGACCAGCCATTAGGCTGGTGGTGGGTTAGCAGCCCCGGCTGCGTTTCTCTTCAAGGGCCGGCGGATGCCGGGCTTCTTTTTGCATAAGGGCCCCTGGCCCGGTATGCGCTGTATTTATCCGCCCTTTGCAAGGGCGGGGGACCGGCCGTTAGGCTGGTGGTGGGTTAGCAGCCCCCAGGCTGCGTCTCCCTTCAAAGCCATCTGCCCCCGGCAGATGGTCTCCTTCTGCACAAAGGCCCCTGGCCCGCCGTGCCCTCTACTGCTTCACCCGTTTCCGTACTTCCTTATCGATCACGTACTGCACTCCGGAAAAATTTCTCCATATGTCCCGATTGCTGAACCGGAGCACTTTCATGCCGCAGGCCATAAGCCGCCGGGTCCGTTCCAGATCGTAGGCTTTTTCCGCGGGATTGTAATGCTGACTGCCGTCGATTTCTACCACCAGCCGGGCTTTGGCGCAGTAAAAATCCACAATGTATCCCCGGATGGGTTTCTGCCGGAGAAAACGGATAGGATACTGCTGCAAAAACTGGAACCACAAATGCCGTTCTTCGGCAGTCATGTTTTTTCGGAGATGATTGGCAAGGTGTTTGAGGTGACGGTCTCGGGTGGTTTCGTAGTACATGGGTGAGGTCCTTTCTGTTGGATTGTTTTGTGGCAAATTGTTTGTTGGTGCCAAAATGGCAGAGTGGACTGGGGATGGTTGTTGGTGCGGGGGGATAGAGGAAGACGGCGCCGGGTATCGCGGCGCCTAACCCACCACCATTGCGCAGGCGCAACGGTCCCCCGCCCTTGTAAAGGGCGGATAGTAGTGCGGGCTGGCGCCCTGCACGATTAATGGCGACTGTCCGATTAAATCTGCAGTTGTGCAGCAATACGACAGCTGTAGTTTTGCAATACATTAAGCAATGGGCCGCAGGCCCGAGCGTATATCCACCCACGCAAAAGAGTGAACAAGAAGTACGCGGGCTAACGCCTTAGCACTTGCCAAAAAGCAATGGGCGCCAGCCCGAGCGTATATCCGCCCTTTGCAAGGGCGGGGGACCAGCCGTTAGGCTGGTGGTGGGTTAGCAGCCCCCAGGCTGCGTCTCTCTTCAAAGCCATCTGCCTCCGGCAGATGGTCTCCTTTTTGCATAAGGGCCCCTGGCCCGGTATGCGCCGTATATATCCGCCCTTTTCAAGGGCGGGGGACCGGCCGATAGGCTGGTGGTGGGTTAGCAGCCCCCAGGCTGCGTTTCCCTTCAAAGCCATCTGCCTCCGGCAGATGGTCTCCTTTTTGCCGCTGACCGTTGACAAAGGGGGCTGCTGCTCCCGCAGCAGCCCCCTCCTCTTACCTCCCTGCCTGTTCCTTGAAATACTGGAACAGGATCTTGCACAGGGTTTTGGCTTCTTCTTCGCTCAGGGTCACTCCCCGGCCCATTTTTTCTCTTCCCGGGGCCCATTCCCGGATGTCGAATTTGGGTGTCCGGCCGTTGTAGGAAATCCGGTTCACCTCTTTGGTCCAGCCTTTGGGGCTGGTGGAAAGGGTTCCCAGTTCCTGGGTGATTTCGTAGCTGAAGTCGGAATTGTTTCTGTCCATGTTGGTGCCTCCTCGGTACAGGTAATTTCCCCTCAGGTCCCATTATACCGGAGTTTCCAGATTTGAGAACCCCCTGTGGGATGAATGGGCGTTTTTGGGTGGTGAATGGAAAACAGGGTGTTGCACGTTCTGTGCAACACCCTTATCACCCTGCAAACTGACTGTTGTACAGCTCCTTGTAAAACCCTCCCTGTTCCATCAGGCTCTGGTGGGTGCCCTGCTCTATGATTTTCCCGTCTTTCATCACCAGGATCCGGTCGGCGCTGCGGATGGTGCTGAGCCGGTGAGCCACGATGAAGCTGGTGCGGCCTTCCATGAGCTTGGCAAAGGCGTTCTGGATCTGGATCTCGGTCCGGGTGTCGATGCTGGAGGTGGCTTCGTCCAGGATCAGCATGGGCGGCAGGGCCAGCATCACCCGGGTGATGCACAGGAGCTGTTTCTGTCCCTGGCTCAGGCTGTCGTCGTCCACCACCGTATCCAGCCCCCGGGGCAGCCGGCGGATGAATTCCCAGCTGTGGGCTTCTTTGGCGGCCTGGATGATCTCTTCTTCGGTGGCTCCCGGCTTCCCGAAGGCGATGTTCTCCCGGATGGTCCCCTGTTTCAGCCAGGTTTCCTGGAGCACCATGCCGTAAGTCCTCCGGAGAGAATGCCGGTCCACTTTCCCGGTATCCTGGCCGTCGATGGCGATGGTCCCCCGGTCCACATCGTAGAACCGCATAAGCAGGTTGATGAAGGTGCTCTTGCCGCAGCCGGTGGGCCCTACAATGGCGGTGGTCTGGCCCGGTTCCACCTGGAAGTTGAAGTCTTCGATCAGAGGGCGCTTTTTATTGTAGGAAAAATACACATGGGAAATGTCCACGCGCCCTTCCCGGAACACCAGTTTCCGGTCCGGATCGGCGCTCTGGGGAGTCTCTTCGATGAGAGCGAACACCCGGGCAGCGCAGGCCAGGGCATTCTGGAGCTCAGTGACCACGGAGCTGATGTCCGTAAAGGGCTTCATGTACTGGTTGGCGTAGTACAGCAGCACGGTGAGCCCCCCTACGGTAAGCCCTCCGCCCAGGATCTCCCAGCACCCCACCAGGGCCACCAGGGCATAGATGGCGTTGTTCACCGCCCGGGTGGACGGATTGGTGAGGGAGCTGTAGAACAGGGCTCCCTGGGTGGCCTGCTGCAGCTCTTCGTTAAGGCTCCGGAACTGGTCTGAAGAACGTTCTTCATGGCAGAAGGCCTTCACCACTTTTTCGTTGCCGATGGTTTCGTTGATCAGGGCGGTCTGCTTCCCCCGGATGGCGGTCTGGTTCTGGAACAGCCGATAGGACCGGCTGGCGATGAACCGGGCCACCAGGAAGCTCACCGGGGTCAGGACGATCACCATGAGAGAAATGTTCCGGTGAGTGGAAAACATGAAATACAGGGTGAGCACAATGGTCACCAGCCCGGAAAACAGCTGGGTGAACCCCAATAGCAGCCCGTCGGAAATCTGGTCCACGTCGGCGATCACCCGCTGGACCAGGTCACCGGTGCTGTGGCCGTCCAAAAAGGACAGGGGCAGCTGCTGGATCTGACGGATGGCCCGGCTCCGGATATCCCGGACGGTGTTAAAGGCCAACTGGTTGTTGATGAGATTCATGGCCCAGGTGGCCAGGCTGGACAGGACTACCAAAAAGAGGATCTGGGAAGCATAGCGGCCCACCAGGGGGAAATCCACCTGTCCCGGTCCCAGGATCCCGTCAATGGCCCGGCCGAACAGGATGGGCACATAGAGCTGGAGAGCTACGGAAACACCGGCCAGCACCAGGCTCCCAATAAGGAGCATCCGGTAGGCGTCGATGATCTTCCAGACTTTTTTCAGGGTGACCCAGCTGGAATTGTTTCTATCCATGGACATCAGGCTTCCTCCTTTCCCTTGCGGATTTCTTCCGCCCGGCGGCCGGGATACTGGGAATCGAAGATTTCCTGGTACACCGGGCAGGTTTCCAGCAGCTGGAGATGGGTTCCCTGGCCCACCAGTTTCCCGTCATCCAGCACCAAAATCACATCTGCCTGGCGGACGCTGCTGGTCCGCTGGGACACGATGAATACGGTCATTTCCCCTTCCAGGGCCTTGATGGCCTGGCGGAGATGGAGGTCGGTGGCAAAATCCAGGGCACTGGCAGAATCGTCCAGGATCAGGATATCCGGTTTCTTCACCAGGGCCCGGGCAATGGTCAGCCGCTGTTTCTGGCCTCCGGACAGGTTCCGTCCCCCCTGTTCCACCAGGGCATCCAGCCGGCCTTCCTTCCCCAGCACCACATCTTTGGCCTGGGCAGTTTCCAGGGCCTGCCACAGTTCTTCGTCGGTGGCATCAGCCTTGCCCCAACGCAGGTTGTCCCGGATGGTGCCTTCAAAAAGCACTGCCTTCTGGGGTACCAGGGCGATTTTTTCCAGCAGATGGCCGGCCGGGTATTCCCGCACGTCCCGGCCTTCCACTTCCACCTGGCCCCGTGTCACATCATAAAAACGGGGAATCAGGTTCACCAGGGTGGTCTTGCCGCTGCCGGTGCCCCCGATGATTCCCACAGTACTGCCTTTGGGAATGGCAAAATCCAGATCTGTCACCGCTTCGGCGCCTCCGGCATAGCCAAAGGACACGTGATGGAAAGCCACGGCCGGTCCCCCGCTCACCGGTTGAAGGGGTCCGTAAGCAGCGGGACTGGTCATGGAACTTTCCACCTCCAGGATTCCCTGGATGCGGCTTGCACAGGCTGCCGATTTATTCAATGTAATCATCATACTGCCCAGTTTCACCAGTTCAATGATCATCTGGGCCATATAATTGTAAAGAGCCACCACATCCCCCTGGGCCATTGCCCCCAGTTCCACCCGGAGGGCACCCTGGCGGATCAGCACCACCGTGGCTAGGTTCACCAGCAAATAAGTGCCCGGTGTCATCAAAGCGGACCAGCGGCCCACATGAAGGTTCTTCCGGGTCAGGTCAGCATTCCGGCTGTCGAATTCCCGGATTTCCGCCTGTTCCCGGCAGAAGGCCCGGATCACCCGGACCCCGGTCAGGTTTTCCCTAGTGGTCTGGAGCAGTCTGTCCAGAGTTTCCTGGACCCGTTTGAACAAAGGGATGCTCCGGAGCATGATCCCCAGCACCACCACCAGCAGCAGGGGGATGGCCACGGCAAACACCAGGGCACTGGGCACATCGATGAAAAAGGCCATGACCATGGACCCGAACACAATGAAGGGACTCCGGAGCAGCAGCCGCAGAGCCATGTTCAGCCCGGTCTGGACCTGATTCACGTCACTGGTGAGCCGGGTGATCAGGGTATCGGTGCCCAAAGTGTCCAGTTCCCTGTAGGACAGTCCCTGGATATGGTCGAACAGAGCCTGCCGGAGCCGGGTAATGACCCCCACGCTGCCCCGGGCGGCGAAATACTGGGCGGTAAAGGAAAAGCCCATGCCCAGCACCATAAGCCCCATAAGCACCAGGAAGCAGCGGAACAGGAAGCCTTCGTCACCGGTGGAAAGTCCCTGGTCGATCATGGCAGCGATCACCAACGGCACCGCCAGATCCATCAGGGCTTCCAGCAGTTTGAACAAAGGGGCCAGGATGCAGTCCCAGCGGTACCCCTTAAAATAAGAAAGAAATTTTTTCATAATCAGCACCTCATTGCTTGAACTGTCTTTATCTTACCACCGGAAATACTATATAATAAATATTGAATCTATTGAGAACCATATATTTTCCATATAGGAGGATGCATTATGAACCTGGAACAGCTGAACTGTCTCATTGCAGTGGTGGAAGAAGGGTCCATTTCAGCAGGGGCCCGGCGGCTGAACCTGACCCAGCCCCCGGTGTCCCTCCAGCTCCAGCGGCTGGAAACCCAGTGCGGGGTACGGCTGCTGGAACGGGGCGGACGGAAGATCCGTCTCACGGAAGCGGGGAAAAGCCTCTATGACACGGCCAAACGGATCCAGACCCTGACCCTTGCGGCCCAGGAGGACATGAAGAATTTCCAGCTGGGAAAAAAAGGCAGTCTCCATCTGGGGATGATCTCTTCTGGCGCCGGAGAACGGTTTTTCCGGGGGGTTCGGTATTTCGCCCAGAAGTACCCGGAGATTTCCATCCAGCTGTACGAAGGGAACACCTACCAGCTGCTGGACGCCCTGGAAAAGGAGACGGTGGATCTGGCCGTGATCCGGACCCCCTTTTCCAAAACCCGGGTGGAAGGAAAGGTGCTGTGCCGGGAGCATTTCTGCGCCCTGGGAAGCCGGGAACTGTTCCCCCAACACCTGCCGGAGGCCTTTACCCTGGAAGATCTAGAGGAGCTGCCCCTTCTGGGATACCGGCGGTGGGAGCGGATCATCCAGGAAATCTGCCGGGGCCGGGGCTTTTCCCTGTATTTCCGGTGCCTGGCAGACGATGCCCGGAGCTGCCTCCAGTGGGCCCAGGCGGGACTGGGGGTGGCCCTGGTGCCGGAAAGCGTGGTGAACCTGAGCCAGAACCTGAATGCGGTACCGGTCCGGGAAGAAAAGCTGGAAAGCCAGGTGGTGCTGGTCCGGAAAAAAGGCCGGCCTCTTCACGAAACCGCCCGGCTCTTCTGGGAAAATTACTGAGGAGGCGATACCATGGAACTGTCTGCACGGGAAAAATGCAAACTGGCAGGCCTGCTGGCTCGTCACCAACCCCCCGCCCCTGACGCGTAGACCAACTATATAAAGTCAAGCCAATTTTAAAATAAATTTCAGTTGCTATGGATCTTTGCAAAAGGGTGCACTTACCCAAGCCCCCTTTTGTGGGCTTAAAAAAAT
>NZ_JBQKCH010000024.1:0-11240 GCF_052122455.1 Acidaminococcus sp. HCP3S3_G9_1
TTCTGATAGACAATTACCAAACGTCCATTTTAAAGGTACCAGGATTGTTGAACTGTCTAAAACAAGGGGTCCTACTTTTAGAAACTGTCCTTGACAAGGGGTACGGTTTACGTCCCGCTCTTCCCTCTTCCCTCTGCACTCTTCACTCTGCACTTTTATCCTGCAGCTTCCTGCACTGTTCCTGGTTCAGCCGATACCATTCTTCCCGGGGCATTTTGTCCTTCAGGAACCGGTCGTAGTACTCGTCCACCCGGCACAGGAGGGGACGTTCCTGGTAGATGCGGCACAGGCGGGTGGCTCCGTCGTAATGGCGGCACACCCCGTCTCCCCGGTCCAGGTTTTTGGCCAGGGGGGTGCGGCCCACTTTTTTACAGCACTGGCCGCATTTACTGCAGGGAAACATGGTCCAGGCCCTGTGCCAGCATTTTTTCCGATTCCGGGGTCAGGGTCCCGTCTTCCCGGAGGAGAGGGGTATCCAGGACAATTTTCAGGGCCTTGGCCAAAAGGGCCGCCTTCCCCACCTGCTGTTTTTCTTCCGGGGTGTACTTTCTCCAGTCGGTTCCGCTGTGCCGGAGCACGGCCTGGAGCTGTTCCAAGCTGGCGGCGAAATGGCCTTCCAGAGTGTCCAAAAGGCTGCGGATCTGGTCCCCCCGGGTCCGGATGGCGTCCATGAGGGCGATATTGCTGTCGCACCGTTCTTCGAATTCCCTGACTTCTTCCCGGTAGGCCCGGGCCTGGTCCATGGCTTCGTCGGCCTTGTTTTCCAGGAAAATGCCGGCCACCATCAGGGCCGGTGCCGCCACGATGCCGCCCAGCACTGCCGTGCCTCCGGCGATGCCCAGGCCGCCGGCAGCCAGGGAACCTCCTCCCAGCCAGGCCAGGGTGGCGTTGGTGGCGGCGGCCCCGGAAAGGCCGGCAATGGCAGTACCAGTAGAGGCGGTGGCCAGGGCTCCTACGGCTCCGTAGGCTCCCAGGGCCATGGCGCCTCCGGCCAGGCCCCCTTCCACGGCGCCGGTGGAAAATTCCAGGGCCTTCTGGGAAGCAGCGGCGATTTCCTTCAGGGCCGGGCTGTCCGGCCGGAAGTCCCTCAGTTCTTCCAGGCCCACGCTGTTCCGGAAATCCACGTTCTTGATCCGCCGGAATTCCTTCACAAAGGTCTGCAGGGAACCGGTAAGGATATTCATTTTGGTCTCCCCCAGCTGCCCGATGGCGGTTCCGGCCTGTTCCCGGGCTTTTTCCCGTTTTTCTTCCGCCCGCTTGGACCGCCGTTCGTACCGATGGGCCATGTCCTTGGCATCATTCATTTTGCTGACGGCGGAAACGGTCTTCTTCACTCCCTTGCCCCCGATCACCAGGGCAGCAGCTCCTAAAAGCAATGGAATCATGGTTTTCTCCTTTCTACAGAACAAAATCCTTGGTATCGTCTTCCATCAGGTTTTCGAACTCTTCCTGGGAATGGATTCCCAGATCCTGGCCAAAGGCCCCGGCGATCCGGTTCAGGCCGGCGGCCATCTGGTCGAAATCCCCCTCCAGGTCGGCCAGCACAAACTGGTCGTACCCTTCCTGGATGGCCCGGCCCCGTTCCTGGAACAGCCGGGTACAGGCGGCCTGGAAGGATGCCCGTTCTTCCCGGAGCCGGGCGATGTTTTCGGCGGTGATCCGGGCGATGGTTTCGTACCGTTTCCGGGCCGCACGGGCTTCGGCGGCGGCTGCCATGAACTGACCAGCAAAGGTGCCGTACAGGGCGCCGCCCACCAGGCTGCCCACCAGGGCTCCCACAAAGGGAATAGGGATCAGGGCCTGACCGGCAGCTGTGGCATAGCCGGTCCATACGGCAGCACAGCCGGTGTTCCCCAGCTGGGTGATGCATTCCGCGGTGGTGATTTTCCCCTGGCCGTACTGGAGCAGGGTACCTCCCACGGCCATGACCCCGGCCACCACCTTGCCGGGGAGGCCGGCCTTCACCAGGTTCTGGACCAGGGGCGAACTGGCACTGGACAGGGAACGGGCTATCACCGTCACGCTGCCTCCCAGGGCAAAAGCGGTGCCCCCGGAAGCGGCGGTATCCCGGACCAGATCCCGGAGGGCTTCTTCCGTGGTCTTTTCCCCTTTAATCACCGCAACTACATTGCCGGCCCCGGACAGGCAGGCGGTCATCAAGGCGGCTCCCTCAGCCGCCTGGGCCCCGGACTGGAGAAAGGCGTCTCCCATGTGCCCCAATGCTTTTTTCTTCAGGGTCCAGTCAATGGCCTTTTGGGCTTTTGCTTCGTCCTCCAGTGCCTGCTTTTTTCCCCCCTTGGTGAAACGGACCCCTTTTTCCCGGCGGTAGTCCTGGTTGTTGCCCATCTGGGTGTTGCTCCGGTCCCGCTTTGCGTTGTTGAAGCTCCGGTTGGTAATCTGCAGGTTGGCCTTCTGGTTCACCGCTTCCTTGATGTCATCGTTGGTAATCCAGGGATTGTCTTTGTATTTCTGAAATACCTTATGGACGGACTGGGTATGGTCCACTTCCGCCAGATGTTTCTGCCAGTCAGCACCGTACTGGGCTTTGGCCTCCTGTTTCCGCATTTTCAGCAGGTTGCCGGTGTAGGGATCCTTCGGGTCCCCCTGTTGGAAGGCCTGGTTTTTGGCAGCCCGGAGAGCCTGGGGATCTTCGTAGAGTTTCCGGTTGTAGGTGGGCGGTTTCCGGAATTTCTCCTCCAGGGCCGCCAGGGTCCGGTCCAGGGACTGGCCGGCCCAAAGACCCGCCCCGGCCCGGAAGGAAGCGGACCGGGCCTCCTCGGCCTGTTGTTTTTCGGTTTTGGGTTCGTTTGTCATAGGTGGCTCCTTTGCAAGGATTGATTCATTGTGGGTCGTTGTGGAGGCCCTCTGGGCGGCCGGGATGGGCTTGCCTGCGGCTAGCCCCTACGGCGTTGGAGTCAGGGATCCGTGGTTCTGGCGGGCCGCCGGTTGTGCGGCCTCTACGGATCCGTGCCGTCCCGCTCTTCCCTCTTCACTCTGCACTCTTCACTGCTTTTTCCTACTTTTTCTCCCGGCTGCATTTTTCCGCGTCCATGGCCAGGGCGAACATAAGGACGTGGAGGGCGTCAGCGGGGTCGTTGATGTCCATTACATAGGTGTCGGACAGGTGGAACAGTTCTTTGCCGATGGTGGCCACCCGGTTTCCCCAGGCATCCCGGATGGTGTAATCCCACTCCAGGAAGTTCCCTTCCACGGTCCAGCCGTTGAAATCGATGGAAAATTTAGGCGAAAACAGGGACAGTTTCTTGCTGATCCTGCCGATGTACCGGCCGCCTTCATACAGTTCGAATTTGGGCAGCAGGGTGATGATTTTTTCTTTCACCAGGCCCAGTTCGTGGCCCTGGGGGTCGCAGATCTTCAGACAGTGGCCCCAGGCCAGCTGGCCTTTCACCACATAGACGGTATTGCCGTATTCGTCGTAGATGTCATAGCTGTCGAACCAGGAAAAGATCCGTTGACGGAACAAGAGTTTCATGGCCGCACCTCCCTTTTTGGTTCTATGGTACCACAAAAAGGGGCTGCTGCAAATGCAACAGCCCCTTTTCAGTTGTGAATTGTGAATTGTCAATGGCCGACTGAGTCTCGTACAATATCCAAAATATGGTTTCCCACGTCTTCCTTGCTCATAAGCTCCAGGCTGCGGATCTCTCCGCTGGGGAACAGGAGCTTCACCACGTTGGTGTCGGTGCTGAAGCCGGCGCCTTTCATGGTCACGTCGTTGGCCACGATCATGTCCAGGTTCTTCTTCCTGACCTTGGCGGCGGCGTTTTCCAGCAGATGCTGGGTTTCGGCGGCAAAGCCCACCAGGAACTGATGGGTCTTCTGCTGACCCAGCTGCTTTAAGATATCCGGGTTCTTGTCCAGATCCAGGGTAAGGGTATCGTCGTTTTTCTTGATCTTCTGCTCTTCCGCATGATGGGGCCGGTAATCAGCCACGGCAGCGGCCATGATCACCACATCCACCTGGGGATAGGCTCCCAGCACCGCATCCATCATTTCCCGGGTAGTCTCCACGTTCTGGAACTTCACGTTCCGGGGGGCCGGGAGAGCCGTGGGACCGGATACCAGGAACACTTCCGCCCCTCTCCGGGCGGCGTCCCGGGCAATGGCGTAGCCCATCTTTCCGCTGGACCGGTTGCCGATGAACCGGACCGGGTCGATGGCTTCCCGGGTACCTCCGGCGGTGACCAGCACCTTGAGGCCCCGCAGATCCCCTTCCCGGCTGGCCAGGAACCCGTCAATGAAGGCTTTGATGTCTTCCGGTTCCGGCAGCCGTCCGGACCCGTTCACCCCGCAGGCCAGATGGCCGGCAGCGCTGGGCATGATGGTGATCCCGTCCTGGCGCAGGGTGGCCAGGTTCCGGACCACTGCCGGGTTGTTCAGCATATTGGTGTTCATGGCCGGGCAGATGATCTTGGGTTTGTCACAGGCCATCAGAGTGGTGGACAAAAGGTCGTCGGCAATACCGTTGGCCATTTTCCCGATCATGTCGGCAGTGGCCGGAGCCACCACCATCACATCGCACCAGCGGCCCACGGCCACGTGTTCCACATTGAATTCCGCGTTCCCGGCCCACAGATCCGTGGCCACCGGGTTCCCGCTGATTTCCTTGAACAAAAGGGGCGAAACCAGATGGGTGGCGGCGTCCGTCATGATCACCCGTACCTGGGCTCCCGCCTGGACCAGCCGGCTCACCAGGGTCACAGCCTTGTAGGCGGCAATTCCCCCGGTGACCCCCAATGCAATCTTTTTGCCTTCCAGCACCTGGGGCCTCCTTTTATTTCTTCATTTCCTTCAGGTCTTCTTTGGTGGCAATGGTCACCAGGCCTTCGCCGATTTCGTGGAGAGCGATGGAAACAGGCTTGTTGGAATCGCACTTCACCAGGGCCGGTGCATGGTCTACCAGCTGCCGGGCCCGTTTGGAAGCCATAATCACCAGGGCATATTTGCTGCCCACTTTGTCAGCCAGATAGTCAATGGAAGGATCAATCATGGACATAGTTACATTCTCCTTTACTTCTCCTGCGCGTTTTCTGCGCAGTCACAGGTGCCGTTATGGCAGATTTCGTCAACAATGTAATAGGTGCGGCCCACCCGCAGGTGTTCCACATCAATGATCTTGCTCACTTTGTCGGTGGCCTTTTCCACTTCGTCGTTGACCACGATGTAGTCATACTTGGAAGCGTAGGCCAGTTCGCTGGTGGCGGCGCTGAGCCGGCGTTTGATCACGTCCACCGCGTCGGTGCCCCGTTTGTAGATCCGCTTGGACAGTTCATCCAAGGAAGGCGGCACAATGAACACGAACACTCCGTCGGGATAGCTTTTCTTCACCTGGAGGGCCCCCTGGGGGTCGATTTCCAGGATTACATCCAGCCCTTCCGCCAGTTTGTCTAGCACATACTGCCGGGGGGTGCCGTAGTAGTTGCCGTACACGGAAGCATGTTCCAGCAGGCCCCCGTTTCTGATCATTTCTTCGAACTCATCCCGGGTCTTGAAGAAGTAGTTCACCCCGTCCACTTCCCCGTTCCGGGGCTGGCGGGTGGTGCAGGACACCGAGTAGGCCATTTGGTCCCGTTTTTCCCGGAGCCGGGCGCAGATGGTGCCTTTGCCGGCGCCGCTGGGGCCGCTGAGTACCAGCAGAATTCCCTGAGGTTTATTCATTGGGTTCCTCCTTTTCTTCCGCAGCCGTATCATCATCCTCTTCCGGAGTGGCGAACCGGTTGGCGATGGTTTCCGGCTGGAGGGCAGACAGTACAATATGGCCGCTGTCCATAATCAATACGGCTCTGGTCCGCCGGCCATAGGTGGCGTCGATGACCACACCCTTGTCACGGCCGTCCTGGACAATCCGCTTGATGGGAGCGCTGTCCGGTCCGATGATGGTGATGACCCGCTGGCCGGATACCATGTTGCCAAAGCCGATGTTGATCATTTTGATGTCCATAGATGATTTCTCTCCTACTCTTATTGTATATTCTGGATCTGTTCTCTTACCTTCTCGATTTCGCTTTTCATATCCACAATGGTCTGGATGATCCGGGCATCCCCTGCCTTGGAGGCTATGGTGTTGGCTTCCCGGTTCATTTCCTGGACCAGGAAATCCATCCGCCGTCCCACCGGTTCCTCCTTTTGGAGCAGCTGCCGGAACTGCCGGAGATGGCTGTGGAGCCGGACGGTTTCTTCCGTCACATTCACCCGGTCCGCGTAAAGGGCCGCCTCCTGGATCACCCGTCCCTCGTCCAGAGGCCCTGCCCCGGCTTCCTGGAGCAGGTCCCGGAGCTGACCGGTGATTCTTTCCCGGTATTCCGCCACCGTTTCCGGGGCCCGGGTTTCGATGGTCCCCAGCTGGGTCTCGATGGTGCCAATCCGTTTTTCCAGGTCGGCGGCCAGTTGTTCCCCTTCCGCCTTCCGCATGGCCAGCAGCCGGTCCAGGGCTTCTCTGATGGCCTGTTCCATCCCGGGCCACAGCCGGTCCAGATCCACCGTTCCTTCTTCCGGCACCAGCACATCCTCACAGCCGGCTATGAAAAACAGGTCCTGCCGGGAAGCTTCTTCAGTGGATCCCAGCAGGTGCGCAAGTTCTTTCAAACTATCATGATAAGCCTTTGCCAGCCCTTTGTCAACTTTTACCTGACGGCCTTCCGTCCCGGTATACACCGCTGTCACGAACACATCGGCATGGCCCCGGCTGATTTTCCCCAGCAACTGCTTCCGGATCCGGTTTTCCACCGGGTTCAGGAACCGGGGCAGCCGGAGGGCCAGCTCCGCATACCGGTGGTTCACGGTCTTGATCTCGATCTGGAAGGAAAAGTCCTTTTCTTCCCAGGCGCCCCGGCCGTAGCCGGTCATGCTCTGTACCATGTCCCTTCCCCCTTAGTTCATATTGGGCAGCTTCAGCACAAATTCCCGGGTACCGGCGTATTCATCGGTGGCCGCCAGCACCATGGTCCGGTTGGGGTCCACCTTGGACAGGTCGAAATAGACGAAGTACTGGAGATCCCACACATTGTTGTCCTCCAGTTCCCCGGATTGCTTGTTGAGGATCTGCATGTCCCGCTGGGAGGCATTGTTCAGGTTGCAGGCATAGGGTTCCAGCACATTCTGGCCCTGGTACATCCGCAGTTTCAGGTTCCTGGGCTCCAGTTTCACACTGGTGCTCAGGTTGAGACCCAGGGCCAGCACTCCGTCATACTGTTTGGCCACCTTCATGCCCTGGGGCACACTGGGGGTGCCCCCGTCCGCTGCGGTCTGCCGGGCATCCACCGCCGCCGTCAGGAAGGGGGTATAGACCACCACCCGTTCCCGGAGGCCGTAGGGATTCATCTGCTTCCGGTCGTAGACAGTCCAGGGAGCCAGCAGCTCTCCCAGGGACGCCCCCTTCCGTTCCACGCCGTAGACCTGGGCGGCCTGGATGGTGGTGGGCGTCAGGGGAAGCATGGCGAAGGCGGGCTGGGTGAGCAGCAGCAGGGCCGCTGTCAGAGTTCCGATTTTTTTCATGGTATCCTCTCCTCTATGGTTTGACCGAAAAGTCCAATACGGTTTATACTAATCAATATATTATAACGAATTTAACGAAACACTGCAAATATTGGAGGAAACCATGAATCTGGAAGGTATTGCCCTGCAGCTCCTGACCCGGGAACTGACAGGAGCTTTAAGCGGCGGAAAAATTTTCAAGATCTTCATGCCCAGCCGTGAATCCCTGCTGCTGCAGGTGAACCGGCTGAACCGTACGGTGAATCTTTTGATCGACATGAACGGGGCCTCCCCTCTCATCACCCTGCCGGAGACCCTGCCGGAGCGGCCGGACCTGCCCCCCAGCTTCTGCATGCTGCTGCGGAAGCACCTGGAGGAAGGCCGGATCGCCCGGGTGACCCAAAAGGGCCTGGACCGGATCCTCACATTGGATGTGGATCTCATCGGGGCGGAACGGAAGATCATCACCAAACACCTGATCCTGGAACTTACCGGGAAGAACAGCAACATCATCTTCACCGACGAAAAGGGAATCATCCTGGACGCTCTCCGGCATGTAACAAAAGCCCAGAGCCGGGTCCGGCAGATCCTTCCCAACCTGCCCTACACCCTGCCCCCTGCCCAGGAAGGCCTGGATTTTCTCCAGGCGGACCCTCACGCCATCCGGGAGGCTGCTGTGGCCCAGGGGGATGTGAGTCTGGTCCAGGGGCTCATTGCCGCCACCCAGGGGATCGGGAAATACACCGCCCAGGAAGTGGAACTGCGCAGCGGCTTTACGGGACCGGTGAATCTTATGGACCTGGAAGGGGCCCAAAAGGTGGAACAGGCCATCGGAGCCATCCAGCAGGAGATCCGTCAGCGTCTGGAAGGCACGGACCCGACCGTGGTGGCCCAGATCGACAGCCGGAACCGGATGAAGAACCTGGTGCCCTATGAGCCCCAGACCCATCCGGAATGGACCCGGAAGGTGTTCCCCTCCCTGCTGGCGGCCCAGGCCTACAGCGCTTCCCTGGTGCCGGTCCAGATTCCGGAAAAGGACCTGCTCACCAAGGTGGTGGCCAGCCAGGAAGCCAAGACGGAAAAGAAGCTGAAATACCTGGCCCAGGACCTGGCCAAAGCGGAAAACGCCGAAACCCAGAAGATCATGGCGGACACCCTGATGGCCTACGGCTGGTCCCTGAAAAAGGGCCAGACTTCCTGTGAACTGGACAGTCTCTACGACGGAAAGAAGCTGAAGATCGCCCTGGCTCCGGAACTGACCCCCATGGAAAACGCCCAGGCCTACTACAAACGGTACAACAAGTTCAAACGGGCGGTGGGAGAGATCCAGCAGCAGCAGAAAGAGGCCAACGATCTGCTGGAATACCTCCAGAGCCTGGAAGTGTCCCTGGAAACCGCCTCCACCAAAGGGGAGATCGGGGAGATCAAACAGGAGATCATCTCCCTGGGCCTTTTGCCCCAGCCCCGGAAGAAACAGCCTTCCCAGAGCCGGTCCACCCCCCTGAAGGTCCAGCTCACCCCGGACACCTTCCTTTATATTGGAAAGAACAACCGGCAGAACGATTATGTGACCTTCAAGCTGGGCCGGGGCAGCGACCTGTGGTTCCATGCCAAGAACATCCCCGGGTCCCATGTGATCTTAAAGACCACCCTGCCCCAGCCCCGGGAAGAGGACATCCTGGCCGCCGCCCAGCTGGCTGCCGGGTACAGCAAGGGACGGAACGCCGACCGGGTGCCGGTGGATTATGCGGAGAAACGGCTGGTGAAAAAGCCCTCCGGAGCCAAGCCCGGATTCGTGATCTACACGGGCCAGACCACCCTATATGTAAAACCTTGTACAACTGTCCACGTCAAAAAGGACTGATTCTGCTTTTCGTTGACACTCTTTTCCCATCGTGTTACAGTATTGGTTATATTGCGGCGGAAACGCCAGTACATGAGGGAAAAGAGGAATACTATGAGAAGTACAACAGTGAAAAAAGGTTCCACCCGGGCGGCCCACCGCTCTCTGTTCTATGCCATGGGATATACGGAAGATGAATTGAAAAAGCCGCTCATCGGCATCTGCAATGCCCAGAATGAAATCATTCCCGGCCATATGGATCTGGACCGGATAGCCAAGGCCGTTAAATATGGTGTGCTGGAAAACGGCGGCACCCCCATTGAATTCCCTGCCATCGGTATCTGCGACGGGATCGCCATGGGCCATGACGGGATGAAATACCCGCTGGCCAGCCGGGAGCTGGTGGCGGACAGCATCGAAGCGGTGGCCAACGGCCATGCCTTTGACGCCCTGGTGCTGATCCCCAACTGCGACAAGATCGTTCCCGGGATGCTCATGGCCGCTGCCCGGCTGAACATCCCTACGGTGGTGGTCAGCGGGGGCCCCATGCTCCCGGGCCGGTACCAGGGGAAGGACATCAGCGTCAGCACCGTGTTCGAAGCCGCCGGCCGGTTTGAAGCCGGGAAAATCAGCAAACAGGAACTGTCTGCCATCGAACACTGCGCCTGCCCGGGCTGCGGCTCCTGTGCCGGGCTCTTTACCGCCAACACCATGAACTCCCTGACGGAAGTGCTGGGCATGGGCCTGCCGGGCAACGGCACCATCCCTGCCGCCTACCAGGGTGCCCGGATCGCCTTGGCCAAACAGGCCGGGAAACAGGTAATGGAAATGCTGGCCAAGAACATCCGGCCCCGGGACATCATGACCGCCAATGCCTTCAAGAACGCCATTACCGTAGACATGGCCATGGGGGGCTCCACCAATACCTGCCTCCACCTGCCGGCCATTGCCCATGAAGCCGGGGTGGACCTGACCCTGGAAGAATTCGACGAAATCAGCAAGAAGACCCCCTACCTGACCAAGCTAAGCCCAGGTGGCACCTTCCACATGGTGGATGTGGAAGAAGCCGGGGGCATCCGGGCAGTGATGAACGAACTGGCCAAGCACGGACTCATTGAAAAGGACTGCCTCACCGTCACCGGCAAGACCGTAGGCCAGAACATCAAGGGCGCCAAGATTCTCCGTCCGGAAGTGATCCACACGGTGAAGGACCCCATCCGGAAAACCGGGGGCATCGCCGTGCTGAAAGGGAACATCGCCCAGGACTGCTCTGTGGTGAAGGAAAGCGCCGTGGCTCCGGAAATGCTGAAACATTCCGGTCCCGCCCGGGTGTTCAACTCCGAAGACGAAGCCATCGAAGCCATTGTGGGCAAGAAGATCAACCCGGGTGATGTGGTGGTGATCCGCTACGAAGGGCCCAAGGGCGGCCCGGGGATGCGGGAAATGCTGAACCCCACCGCCGTGATCACCGGCATGGGCCTGGGGAAATCCGTGGCGCTCCTCACTGACGGCCGGTTCTCCGGAGCCACCCAGGGGGCCTGCATCGGCCACATCTCCCCGGAAGCCCGGGAAGGGGGCAATATCGCCCTGATCGAAGAAGGGGACATCATCGACATCGATATCCCCAACCGGACCCTGAACGTGCGGGTCAGCGACGAAGAGCTGGCCAAGCGGAAGGAAAACTGGGTGTGCCCGGAACCCAAGGTGAAGAAGGGCTACCTGGCCCGGTACGCTTCCCTGGTGTCCTCCGCAGCACAGGGAGCGGTGCTGAAGTTTAATTAAGGATAAAAAAAGGTTCTATAATAAATGTTGGGGTCTTGTGGACACTCCTGTTCACAAGACCCCTTGTCTTACGATAAAATAAAGACATATCTAAGCTACATTTCACCTCAACCACCACGAA
>NZ_JBQKCH010000025.1:0-7668 GCF_052122455.1 Acidaminococcus sp. HCP3S3_G9_1
TTTTAAGCCCACAAAAGGGGGCTTGGGTAAGTGCACCCTTTTGCAAAGATCCATAGCAACTGAAATTTATTTTAAAATTGGCTTGACTTTATATAGTTGGTCTACGGCGTTGGGGTCGGGATGTTGTTTGTACGGTCAGTTGGACGGGGATATCGGAGAACCCCGTTGTTCTCGGCCGCTTGACAGCGACGGTGTAGGGGCTACCCGCAGGGGAGCCCGCCCCGGCCGCCGGGGGTCATAGGTTCAACGGCAAATGGGCCACATTTGCCATCCATAAGTTCCTGCCCTGCTGCTTTATGACCATAAACAAGAACAATTACAATAATAATGGAATGAGAGACGAAATGTATATTTCAGTGTATAATAAGAACATATGCAGTGATAAACAATAAAATGAAGGTGAGGAAATTTTCATGGGGAATTGGCTGTCTTGGATTTCAGATTTTTTCTATTTATTATTTATTATAGGTTTAGGTTTCTGTATTTGGTGGTTTTTTAGAATCAGTAAAGCTGGTTCTTCTGTGGAACAGATTATTTCTGTTTTGCAGAATTATTCTCGGGAATCCATCAGGGAAAATTACGGCAATCTTCAGGCAGAAATGGGGCAGGCCCCGTATGATTCGATTTGGAAGAAATTTGAACGGACGCTGTTCAAAAGCAAAGCAGAAGGGGTGCTGATGACCCAGGATCCGGAGGCTTTTTACAATGATCAGACTTTGTTGGACAATCTGCCTCTGGACCTGTTCCGTGCCATGCCGGGAATTTTTACCGGCTTGGGGCTTTTGGGGACTTTTGTCGGGATTACCGCAGGAATCAGCGGCATCGACCTGGGCAATGTGGAAACCATGAAAAGCGGGATTGAAGTCCTGCTCAGCGGGACGAAAACGGCGTTCCTGACTTCTGTGGTCGGACTTCTCCTGGCACTGGTGTACAACCTCGTTGACACCTGGATTTACCGTCCTTACACCAAAAAACTGGCCACTCTGATCGATCAGCTCAATACCCTTTTCCCTTCCAAGAGTCTGGAAGAATTCCTGTCTCATCAGGCGGAACAGGCGGAAGAACAGACGGATGCCATGCGGGAACTGAATGGGGAACTGGTGGGCCGTCTGGAAGACATGTTCGTAAAGCTCAGCCAGAGCATTGATGTGGCACTGAAAAACAACTTGACGGAATCTTTTACTCAAAGCCTGGAACCGGTTTTCCAGGATTTGAACCAGTCCATTGACAAACTGGGCAGCAGCGCCGGGGATACCCTGTCCAAATCCATTGAACAGGGGGCCGGGGACCAGATCCAGGGCCTGGCCGTGACCCTTCAGGATTTCCAGGGGAAAATGGGCAGTATGATGGAAGTCTCTGAACGGCTGAATGCGGAAAATACCGCCCGGCTTCAGGGGTCTGTAGAGATGATGGTGACCAAGCTGAACGAAGCCATGGACGCCAATATCCAGAAACAGGCCACTACCAGCGATGCCAGCCAGGCGGCTATGAAGCAGTTGGTGGAAGAGATGAACACCAACCTGAAAGCAGCTCTGGATCAGATGGTGGAAGCTGGCCGGACAGCCAACCAGGCTTTGCTCCAGACTACGGAAGCCACCAAGGGAACCATCCAGGAGATTACAGACACCATGAGCCAGAGCACCCGGACCCAGAGGGACGAAATGATCCAGGTGACAGCGAATATGAAAGAATCCGTTTTGGAAGTGCTGAAACAGCTCCAGACCGATATGCAGGAACGGAACCGTACCATGGATTCTTACATGGCCGGGCTGAAGGAAATGCTGGGGCACAACCGGGAAATCATGGCTTCGGCAGGGAAAACTGCGGACAAATTTGCCCAGGCCAGCACGCCCATGCAGAAAGTGGCGGATACCTTGGGCAGTCAGCTGAACCTGGTGGTCAGCGCCAGCAATCAGTTCAACAGCCATGTGGACCAGAATGTCCAGAAACTGGTCCTGGCCAGCCAGAGCAGTCAGAAAGATCTGGAACTGATCAGGGATTCCATGAGTACCATGCGCAGCGCCTGGGAAAACTATCAGCAGACTTTCCAGGGGGTAAGCCGGGAAATGCGGGAAGCTACGGATACGTTGGCCCGAACTCTGGAGCAGTACAATACTTCTACCAGCAAATGGCTGTCTGAAACACTTGGCCAGTACGACAAGAGCATCAAAGAGGCCATGAATTCCGTGTCCACCATCAACCAGAGTCTGAGTGATTCCATCCAGGATCTGTCCGATGCCATGGACAAGAACAGACGGCACTAAGGAGAAACCTGAATGTGGAAGAAAAAGAAAGAAGAAAAAGCCCAACAGAGCGGTGATGCTTTTACCACTTCTGTCAGTGACCTGATGGCAGGGCTCCTGAGTATCTTTATCCTGGCTCTGTGCTATTTCATGCTGAATTTCCAGACGGTGACCAACAAATATACCGGGAATACGGAATTGCGGAATCAGCTGCTGAAGGATGTGGGGAAGGACCTCCAGGCCCAAGGCCTCCAGGTGCGGATTGACACCAAGCAGGGAGTGCTGCGGATCCCGGAAAGTGTGCTGTTTGAATCTGGGGAAGCCAATATCAAAGAACAGGGGCAGGCAGCGGTCAGCAAGCTGAGCCAGTCCCTGCTGAAAACCATGAGCCGGCCGGAATATCGGGAAGCCCTGGAAACGGTCTTTATCGAAGGCCATACGGACAATGTGCCCATCCACAACGAATTTTTCCAATCCAACTGGGAGCTTTCCACCCAGCGGGCCATCAACACCTGGAATTTGATGCGGAACGATGTACCGGAATTCAACTGGCTGGTGAATCCCCGGGGAGAACCTATCTTCTCCTGTTCTGGCTATGCGGAAACCCGGCCTGTCCGGGAAAATGGTCTGGATCCCAATTCAGAGGCGGGACGGGCCGCCAATCGGCGGATCGATATCCGGTTTGTTATGATGCCGCCCCAGGATCCTGGGGAAAAGCCTTCCGGAGGCAGCCATGGATAAGTCGTTGCTGCACAGCCTGGAACGGCTGAAATCTTTCAAAATCCGCCTGCCTGATGTATGTCTGCATCCAGGCAGGCCCGTGGAACTGGAAAAATGGATAAAAAAGACCGTATCCAGCTCCTGCAGCCGGCCAGCCCTGGATCCGGTGACCATGGAAGAGCTGTATGCCAAGGTGAAAAATCAGGAAAAGAACCGGAAAGTGGTGCTGGACTTGAGACGGGAAATCCCTTTTCTGCCGGTGCTGCTCACTCGGGACAGGAAGGAAAAACCCCGCTTTTATGAAGTTCTGCTCCAGGACATCCTGCAGGCTATAGGGAATGGGGTTCGTCGTTCCGTCCGGCGGAATACCTTCCGAAATCTGGTATTTGCTTATTTTACTGTATACGGACAGCCATACAAGGGAGAACGGCTGCAGAAATGCATTTCTCTTTTCCTTCAGAAAGACCCAGAACTGTTGAAATCGGTGCTGTATCTCCGGAACCGGAAGCAACTGCTGAAACCCAATGGCCATAAGCTGTTGACCCGGGAAATCCAGAACCGGCGGAGTTTTCATAAAGCATTGGAAGAATTCTGCTGGCCGGTGAACCTGTGGTATGGGGCATTTGCCCAGTGGGCTGTCAAGGATTTTTTTCAGCTGGAGGAAGAGGACGACTGGGATGACCTGTTCGGCGTATTGAAAGAAATCTGTGAGGACAAGGCCTGTGAGAATATGGTCCCTTTTGCTGCCGAAAAGATGATTTACCTGACGGACCGGTCCGGCGACGGAAATCGGGAAAAAGAAGTACGGATCCTGCTGCTGCAGGCGCTGGGAGATCCCCGGGACCCGGGGTCCAGTCTGAACTGGGTGGATGTGGATGAAAAGGCCCAGGAGATTTTCCTGGCCTGGCTGAAAAAGAACGATCTGAACCTGTTCTTTACCATTATTTCCAAGACAGTACGGCAGGTTGCCACATCGGAAAACATGTGGAAATACCGTAAAAGTTTTTGGGAAAAATATCTGGATGCCATGTACTATACCCGGGTATTTCTGGGGCCCGAAGCAGAACAGATTGCCAGGCAGATGGATTTGGCCAAACAGGGTATGGGCTTTGGACGGTTGAACGGTTCCGGAGATTCCCTGAGAAGTCTGCTGATGTTCAGTATTGGGGATTACGTTTTTATTGAGGCCAGCCACAATGGCAAACTGAGAGTTTGGAAAAGAGGAAAAGAGCCTCTGCCTTTTTATCAGGCAAAATATACATATAAAGGATTTTCTTATACGGACGTTACACAGGCTTCCAATATTGAGGAAGAATTCGTCCATTCCAGTTCAGAAACCGGTTCCTGGCAGCGGAAGGTCAATGACTGGGTGCGGAGACACTGTGGAGTGCGGCCCAAAGAAAGCCGATGGAGGTAGAATAATGACCAACTACCGCTTTTGGACAGCACAAGAGAACGGATATTTTTACCCTTGTGTTCCAACTGAATCTACAGGAGACTGGCCGCTGATACAGGGACAGTTGGAAATCCTGGCTTCTGAAGGGAAAGTGGAGGAGAAAACAGATGGATTCCTGCTGCCCCATGGACAGGCTGTGGAACTGGATCCGGAAATTTCAGGGATCCTGGAACTGCCGGAGTGTTTTCCTTATGCCATCACTCTCCGCAGCCACGGCAGTCTGGGTTCTCCTTCCTTCCGCTATGACCTGGAATACCAGCGATCAGACGGGACTCCTTTTTATGGAATCAGGGTGTTGGGGTCTTATGTGGAACTGAGCCGGGAAACCTGTTACCGGTTCAGCAGGGACCAGTATGAATTGGTGAACCTGGTGGAAGAGAGCAACCGGGAAAGCCAGCAGATTAAGAACAGAGGGGAACTGAGCCAGTACAATACCCTCCAACTGGCTCGAATCAAAGAGAGAGCGAAAAAAATCCACGCCACCCTGGACCGGTTCATGGAACGGCAGAAAATCGTTACAGCGGATAAACTTTCTGTGCGATTGGAAAAAAATCCGGACGGATCCTTTTCCGTACTGCCGGTGCTGCTTCGAAAAGATGGGGATTCCTATACCCGGATGGAAGCCGATTCTCTGGAGCAGGGATTCCGGAGCAATCCGTACAATACCGGAAAAATCTATGGACCGGACAAGACCCAGTATGTTTTTACTCCGGAACAGGAAGAAGGCATCCGGCAGATGCGCCGGTGTCAGCGGCTGTCTCCGGAGGCGGCTCGGCAGGTAGCAGAACACCCTCGGGAAATCTTTGGTTCAGATGCTTTCGATTTTGATTTGGGAGTCTATGGGGACAGGGTGGTCTCCATTGGAGAATTTCTGGCTCCAGATTTGCCTTTTTCCCTGAGTTCCGGGCGGAACTGGCTGCCTCCGGAAGGAGCCGGCATGAAAGCTGCCGATAACCGGGAAAAATCCGGGGACCATTATGCCAGCCTTGCGCTGGATGAAAAAGATTATCCCGAACTGTTCCTGAAGGTCAGCGATGCCCTGGACCGGGGAGAAACTCGGATTGTTGTTGGAGACCAGGAAGTTGAACTGACACCGGGTTTCCTGGACTATGTGAACCAGCTGAAGGCAAAGGCTGGGGAAAAGCAAGAGAAACAGAACCAGGAACCGGAAGCCGCTGGTGAAAAGAAAAAAGAAGCGTCTCTCCAGATCCAGGAGAATTTCCTTTCCCAGGAATATCGTTCCCGGAAAGCGGCACGGGAGAAACGGCTGGGGTCCAACCGGCTGGGGGATTACCTGGGTCAGGGCCTGAAACCAGGCATCCGTCCCATGCCTCACCAACAGGTGGGAATGGAGCAGCTGGCGGCCTGCTGGGAACATGGTTGTCATGGAGTCCTGCTGGCGGATGATATGGGGCTGGGGAAAACACTCCAGGCTTTTGGATTCCTGGCAGCCCTGAAAAAAGCCTATGGAAACAGTGCCATGGCATCGGTACTGATTGTGGCCCCGGTTTCTCTGCTTCAGAACTGGATGGAAGAGTACAGGAAATTTGTGGCAGAAGGGTTGTTTGATGGAATTGTGCCCATGTATGGGAGCGAACTGAAGAAACACTGGGCCAGGAATCCGGACGGGAGCCGCTGTTATTTTCGGCCCCCGGACCCCAATCTGAAAGAAGTTTCCATGTTGGATTTTCAGGACAGGGAAAATCGGATCGATTACAGTCGGAACCATCTGATTCTGACCACCTATGAAACCCTTCGGGAACTGCAGCTTTCTTTTGGACGGGTGGCCTGGAGTGTCATGATCCTGGATGAAGCCCAGAAAATCAAGAATCCGGCCACCCGGACTTCTGTTGCGGCACGGGCCATGAACTGCGATTTTGGACTGGCACTGACAGGGACTCCTGTGGAAAATTCCTGGACGGATCTGTGGACCATTATGGATTTTGTGGAACCAGGCAAATTGGAATCTCTGAAAGATTTCAACAGTCATTATCAGCATCAGCTGCAGAATGTGGAAAACAAGGGGGAACTGTTGAAAGAACTGGGTGACCAGCTACGGAAGAATCTGGATCCCTGTTTTATCCGGCGGCTGAAAGAAGATGTAAATCTGGGGCTGCCTGCCAAAGAAATCCTCCGGTTCAAGGATCCCATGCCGGAAGAACAGCGGAAACTGTATGGGGAAGTAGTCCGGGAAGCACGGGAAGGGCAGGGAGAAAAATCCATCACCATGCTCCAGGCCATTGCCCGGCTCCGGGATATTTCTCTCTGTCCCAGTCTTGGAGCCGGCGGGAATGTAAAGAAATATACTTTGGGTGATCCGGAGCATTTCTTTGGCTCCTCTGCCAGACTGATGCGGACAAGGACAATCCTGGATGAAGTGAGAGAAAAAGGGGAAAAAGCCCTGATCTTTGTGGAAAGCCGAAAAATTCAGCTGCTGCTCCGGACTTTTCTGGAACAAATCTACAAAATCCAGGTGCAGCCTCCCATTAACGGGACCACACAGGCTGTGGCCCGGCAGAAAATGGTGGACCAGTTCAATCGGGCACCGGGGTTCCAGGTGCTGCTGCTGTCTCCGGAGGCTGCCGGTGTGGGGCTGAACATCACCGGGGCCAATCATGTAATCCATCTCAGCCGCTGCTGGAACCCGGCCAAAGAAGACCAGGCCACGGACCGGGCTTACCGGATCGGCCAGAAAAAAGCGGTAACCGTCTATCTTCCCATGGCTGTGGATACGGACTTTCCGGAAGACGCATCCTTTGATCTGAACCTGGATGCTCTGCTCCAGTACAAGCGGGATTTGAGCCGAAGCGCCCTGTATCCTACAGAAGCCAGTGAAGAAAATGCTGTAGCCATGCTGAAACGGATTGAAGAGGCGGCAGGGTGAAAAGCGGCGGCCGGGAAGGGCGGGCCTTCGGCTCGCCCCTACACCGTTGGGGTCGAATGTTGGATGCAACGGTCACAGGAACGGATTTTTTGACAACCCCGTTTCTCTGATTTTCTATTGCATCTCTGACCCCAACGTGGTAGGGGCTGCCCGCAGGGGAGCCCATCCCGGCCGCCGGTTTTCTTCCATTAAAAAAGGACCCGCCTTTTTCGGAGGCGGGTCCTTTCCATTGGCAATTGACCATTGACCACTGACAATAGAGAAGGGGGGGGGGGGGGTGGGCCCCGCCCCCCCCCCCTCCCAAATAATCACACATAGCCCGCCCCGCGCGCCTGTCGTCCTGGTGAGGCTGCTATAAATATCAT
>NZ_JBQKCH010000026.1:0-4197 GCF_052122455.1 Acidaminococcus sp. HCP3S3_G9_1
GGATGTGGGGTCTGGTCAGGTGTGGGAGGCGTCCGCTGCTGATGTGGTGGAATGGGTGCCGGTGATGGACCGGGACGGGCTCCGCAACGGGTGGGTGGTGACATCGGAGTCGGATTCTGGGCAGCCGCTACGTGGGGCCGAGTTCGAGGCATCGGGTCCGCTGGCATGGGATGCCTCCGGGTTCGGACGCGTCCCCGAGTTCCTGCACTCCCCGCTAATGCGGACGAACGCTCAGTGCGCGTCGGCGGCGAGGACGATGGGTGAGCGGGCGAGGGCGGCGCGTCGTCAGGTGCTGACCGTGACGTGCGCCCCAGACCCGGCCCTTGATGTGCTGGACACGCTGCGGCTACGGCTGCCGACCCGCACGGTGGATGCCCTGGTGACGGGTATCAGGCTGCCGCTGACTGGGGGATCGATGACGGTCACGGCGAGCGCTGGGTGGGGGGTGCTGGTCGATGTCTGATCCTCTGGGTGATGCTGTCGCGTCTGCTCTGACCCCGGCTCGTCCGCCTGCCGTCGCGGGGGAGGTGAGGGCAACTTCCCCGGTGCTGCTGGTGTCGGTGCTGGGGTCCGAGGTGACGCCGCTGGTGTGGCTGCCGACACCGCTGGCGGTTGGTGACCGGGTGCTGCTGCTGCGCTCCGAGGGGGTGTGGCATGTGGTGGGTCTGCGTACCGCCCGGCCGAGTGAGGGCACTGTGTCATCCACTGGGTCTGGTGTGGTGACCGTCTCGACTGGGGTGGGGCCTGTGACGGTCCCGCACGTCGGTGGTGTGCCGGTGGTGGGTGATCGGGTGGCGCTGCTGTGGGGGTCTGCTGGTGGTGTGGTGGTGGGCCGTATCGGCACACCGTCCGCTCCGCCGCCGCCATCCACGCCGCCGTCTGACCCGACCCCGCCACAGACTGATCCGGCGCCCGCACCGGCCACTGTGGCTGCTGGGGCGGTGCAGGCTGCGACGGCTAGGTCTGGGAGGTGGCGCAGCGACGGCACCGCCGGGCACCGCGCCTATCAGGGGCACTCCACCTCGGGGCAGGTGGCCGACAACACCGGCTACTTTTTTTACGGCTCGACCCTGGCACGGGGCGGGACTGGCTCGTCTGGTGTGGTGCGTCTGTATCGGGCGACCGGTGCGGGCATGTCGGCGGCGCGGACCGTGTGGCTGGCGCTGCACGGTGCTGCGACGCGACCATCGTCACCTCCCGCGCTGACAACTCAGCCTCGCGCCGCCGGGACAGTGGCACAGGGCGGCACCGTCGACATCGCGCTGACCAGCGCTGAGGTGTCGGCGCTGCTGTCCGGCGCTGCTCGCGGGATCGCTGTCTCGTACCAGGGCACCACGGACTACATGGCACTACTGGGCCCATCTGACCGTCCCGACGCTGGACGGGTCACTCTCATCACCACGATCTAAGGAGGCACGGGATGCCGACCACACCGATCTATGGACTCCGGACGCCGGAGTTGGCGGACGCAAACAACGTCCCGGCAGATATGGCCCTGCTGGCTCAGGGCACCGAAAATGCGCTGTCGTCGCTGTCTCCGTCGTGGTCGTCATACGCCGTGGCGTGGTCGCAGAGCGACGGCACCAACCTCTCGATCGGAAACGGCACGCTGGAGGGTCGCTGGATGCAGGTGGGGCGTCTGGTGCACGCCTCGGTGTCGATGGGGCGAGGCTCGACCACCAATCTCGGGTCGGCGGCGTGGGTGTGGTCGATGCCGGTCAACGCCAGGGCCTGGATGATGGTCACTGGCGTGGGGTGGCTGGCGCGTGGCGGGTCTGAGTATCCGCTGACGGTGAGGCCGGTGGGCCCTGGCCGCGTGGCTGCGCTGATCCCGTCCGGGCGGCTCTCCAACAACAACCCTGGTGGGTGGGCGTCGGGCGACTCGCTGTTTTTCACGATGACCTACGAGGTGTGATGATGGCTGATCGGATCACGTGGCGCGGCTCCCTGCTGTCGCCCCGCACTCGGGACGCACTGATCGAGGCCGAGCGGCTGGCTGCCGCGATGCCCGAGTTCCGTGGCTGGCGGGACGGGTGGATCATCCGCCCCGGTCAGGGGTCGTGGCAGCCACGCAGCCCCTACTCGGGCTCGACCCACACCGGAGACGGCGTGGTCGACCTGTCGATCCGCCACCACCTCACCCCACCGCAGCGCAAGGCGGTGCTGAGGGCGTGTCGGCAGGTCGGGTTCGCGGCATGGCATCGGATGCCGTCCCGCTCATGGGTGGAGCATCACCATCTGGTGCTCATGCCCCCCGACCAGACCACCAACACAGAGGGGCTGGCTGCGTCGGCGATGGTGCAGGTGTCGCACTACCGGCGTGGCCTCGACGGGCTCGTCGGCAAGGACCGCGACCCGGACCCGTGGCGACCGTCCCCGCTCCTGTCGTGGGAGCAGTACCAGCAGCGCACCGACACCCACACCACCCAAACATCCACCCAGGAGGATGACATGCCCTACACCCCAAACCAGCTCAAAGCCATCGTCACCGACGCGCTGGCCGCCTACGACTGGCAGCCGCTCCAGAAAGGCTCATCGAACGCGCTCGTCGCCAGCTCCCGCAACAACAACCAGATTTGGGCCAGCATCAACAGCCAGGAGACGCTGCGGCTGGTGCGGGAGCTCGCCAAGCGTCAGGGCGTGGTCGTCGATGAGCAGGCGATCGCCCGCTCGGTGCTCGCCGGACTCACCCCGCTGGTGCGTACAGCCGTCGAGGCCGCAGTGAAGGCCGGCGGAACCCCGCAGGCCGTCGCCGACGCGGTCGTGTCCCGGCTCGGCGACGCACTCAAGGACTGACGCGTGTCTCGCCGGACAGCGATGCTCGGGCTCGGCGTCCTATGGGTGCTGGTCGGGGTGTCGCTGCTCTACGCGGCCGTCCCTGCCCGCGCCGAGCTGATCGACCTGCCCGACTGGCTACGAGCCGCCCTATGGGTCGCTGCCGGCGTGGTCGCGATCGCCACATCAAGCCATGTTCGGGCGTCGGTGTGGGGTCTGGCTGCGATGGCGCTGGTAGCCTCCGAACGGGTCGGCGCATGGATCGTCGCATGGATCGCCCACGACGGCAACGACCCGGCGACGAAACTCGAGTTGTATCTGATCGCGCTGTGGGCGGTGTGGATCACGGCCCGCATCCCCGCCGATCGGGAGGCATGATGGTGGGTACTGTCCTATCTGTGCTGGCGATCATGGTGTCGCCGGTGGTGGCGTGGCTTGTGGCGCGTGCCGGTCAGCGCTCGACGCAGCGGTCGGCGGAGATCACCTCAGCCACCGACCTGGTGCCTGACCTCATCTCACGCGTGGAGCGACTCGAGCAGCAGGTGCATGCGCTGCAATCCGAGCTGTCCGAGCGGCTGGGACAGCTGTCCGCCGCCGCCTGGTTCATCGACCAGGTCGGGATGCTCCGCCGCCCTGACTGGGGCCGGATGCCCCGCGTCCCGCACCGCATCCGTGACCATATTGACCCGAGCCTGTGGCTCGACCCTGATCCGGTGGACGACACAGAGCCGTCCCCTGCACGAGAGGACCTACCATGACCCCTGTCGCTTTCCCGCCCCATGTGCGAGCGATCCTGTACTACGCCATGTTTTTCGTCGGCCTCACCCTCGGTGCTGTGCAGATCGGCTACGGGGCGGCGTCTGTCGATCAGCCCACGTGGCTGACTGTCGCCCTCGCCGTGTTCGCGTTCGTCAGCTCGGGTCTCGGGCTGACGGCTGCCAGCAACACCACGGTCGAGCCGCGTCGCGCCGTCGAGGAGCACCCCTGACCGCTGCCCGACCACGTGGTACCCCACCCCTCGTCAGGGGTGGGGGTTTTCTTTTGTATAGGGGGGACCCCTATCACCACTCCAGCTCGATGTCGGAGTCCACCAGCATCGCCCGCACTCCCGCCTCGGTCGTGGCCATGCCAGGCCGTCGTCGTCGAAAAAAGATTGTGGGTTTTTTTGGGGGCGATCGCTCTAGTCTGCGGGTCGGCCCATCGGCGCTACCCACGCCCAACCCGGCAGCCCTTCCAGTGTCGCCTGATGCTCCGCCGAGAGGCGACCGCGCCGATGCCGCTGCTGTGACACCCACGCACCGATCCGCCACCCCTCCCACCGCTCCTCGCGCGCAGGCGCAGCGTGACCATGCTGCTCGGCGTAGCGAGACAGGCTCTTGAACTTGGCGGCCCATCCCTGGTCGCGCGAGGACGGCTCCCACG
>NZ_JBQKCH010000027.1:0-4045 GCF_052122455.1 Acidaminococcus sp. HCP3S3_G9_1
AACCGTCAAGCGGTAGGGGCGCGCAACCGATCCACAGCTCCATTCTAATCGTACCGTAATTCACTATAAAAGGGAATATCTGGTACAACTCTATTATACGAGGGGCGCGCCGCAGGCACGCCCGTCCCGGCCTGCGGTTTTTATACGTTCCCAGGAACCCGCCCAGCAGGTTCCCTCCTGCCGCTAGAGACCAGTGCCTGTCAGCTCATGACCATCTGCCCCCGACAGATGCTCTCCATCGGCGTGAGACTGAAAAGCGGCCCTGCTACTTTTCACCTCCTAATCACTTTCTCCCCCTGTGTGACTCACTTTTTCATGATCACAGTGGCTCAATTTTTGGCAAGCGCGTGGCTTACTTTTTCTTTGACATTCACATCAGCGACAACCAATTTAGACAGATTGCTGCACCATGCACATGTGGTGAACACAAAACCGGGACACAATAAGGCCCCATTTGCTTTGTCAGCGGGAATTTTTGAAAGAGGCATGTACCATTATGTACTATGCCACTTTCAAAAATTCCCACTTTCGCGCATCTGGAACCTCCTTGCGCCCCGGGAACGAGTCGGAGGAAAGAAAACTGAAAAATGCCAACCGCCTGCCGGGCGTCCCGCCCCCCCGCACCTTTTCTGTCGAACACATGCTGTTCTATCGAAAATTCTCCATCCCTGTAGGGTGCCGCCCAACGGGCGTCCCGCCACCAGGCCGCCTAGTGGTCTGTATTCATTCGTTCGGCAATCACCTGATTCCTAAAAAATAAAAGAAAGCCCTTTAAAGATGGAAAATGATATTCCAGCTTTAAAGGGCTTTCCTGGTTATTTTACCAGATTATTAATATTAATAATTGGTAATATGATCGGTCTGAAATTTGGTTGTGATGTAACCAAGGTAACTTGACTTCTTAAGAATGGAAACATGATGGCAATCGCATTTTTTAGCATGCTTTCAACTGGAACATTCCCATCTGTCTCAAAATCAGCAGCTAATTTTACTTGCATTTGAGCAATTTCGGGAATATCAATATCACAACTTAATTCCACTGCCATTTTACTGTCAGATTGGACATTTTTATCCACATGAAATGCAACATTCATTTTAGTAGGTCGAACTGGTTCTTTTCCAGTTGCAGAGAACTTTATATCCTTGACATGCAAATGCTGCATCTGCAAACTGCTTAGCTGTTTTTCCTGAAAATCCATATTGTCTCCTTCTATGCGGCCTTTAAAATTTCATCTGTAGTATCTACTAAAATATCAACAGGCAAATCTGAATCCATCTCATTCCCATCATTTCCGTCAGGATATTCCAAAACTAAAGCAATATCCTTCGTATCAGGAAAAATGGTATGATCTTTGAAATACTCGTCTGCCTTTTGCCCATCTATCACAGCAGGACCCGGTTCATCTACCCATTCAATGCCCAATTCCAAACAGCATTCTTTTAATAATGCGTTAAGATCACTGTTTTTCATTTCGACTGCCTCCTATCGAAACTTTTTCACTTCCCCAATATTTTTATTACTGCTCACAGCATATTGTCTTTGTTTCAAACAAACACGAAACCCAAGTTTATTAACCATGATTCTTTTAGGAAAAGAATAGGCCAAAATTTTTATTCCTTTCAATTTCTTGTAGAAATTGCATGCTAGGCATCGCAGTTTTACACCGCTATTGTCGCCATTAATAACAGGATGTCCTTCTTCTCCTTTTTCCAAAAATGGAAGAATTGTTCTTTCCATTTCAGCCATATTCTCTTCTATATCCAAGTCAAGAAATTCGTCATCATTACAAAAGATATTAGCTTGCAGAAGACACGGTTTTGTTACTTTATTCTTTTTCTTCGCAGCCTCATTTTCTGCCCACAATTCAGCATCTTCCCGCTTGGCAAAAAAATAGATTCCTGTACCAAGCCATTCAATATCTTTACTGCTTTCTATGAATCCCTCTTTTACTATAGCGTCAGCTTTTTGCTGTATTGTTCCATGATAGACTGTTTCTTTGAACATTGCTGGCTCCTGAAATCATGAAAAATGCTTATACTGTTCCATTTAATTATTCTAACAAAGTTCTCTCATTTTGTAAACTCCGAACAGGTATTCTTGAATCAATTGATAAAGTAAGTTGATATTTTAAAATTTTCCCTACTAAAAGACCTCTATACAGACTCTCGATAAGCAAATCGGCTCAACGACCCAAATCACCTAGCCACTTATCCACTTAACCACCTAATCACTATTATTAGGGCCCATCTGAAATCGCCATTTTCAGCCCAACCAAGTCGCCACACCATACTTCCCCCATCCTATATGATCTTGGAAAGCAGCTGCCTGGCCACATTCCATTTAAAATGTCTCCAGGCAAATTGGCTGTTTTAATCCGACTGAAATTGGTCATTTTAACCCGACTCTACTTGGTCAAATTAACCCGACGCTAGAACCCTGGTGAAAATGGGGAATTTCCCATGATGACAATGGGGAAAAGTGGTTGATGAAGAACGCCTTTCTTTTATGCTGAACCTGTAATTATATCTCCGCCCTTTACAAGGGCGTAAGCAGGGCGCATCCGCTTTAGCGGATAGCGAGGTCGCTTATGCCGTAGCTGGGGTATCCATGCGCCAGCATGGGTGGTGGGTTAGCAGCCGCAGGCTGCGTTTCCATTCAAAGGAATCCACTGGTGGGTTCCCTCCATCGGCGTGAGACGTGAGACGTTCAGCGTGAGGCGTTGTCCGTTCTCCGTCAATGTAGGGCGCCGCCCAACGAGAGTGTAAAATATTTTGTGTAAATGCGTAAGCGTCTTGCTCAAAATCTATTTATACCTCATACTGAAAGGGACCAAAGGCAAAGGAGTGGACTACTATGGCAAAGCGTACTCTTACCCCCGAAGAAAAAATTGGCCAGGCTATCTACGATATATATAAACCTCAATCTGCTGAGGAAATCCAGGATGCTCTGAAGAAGATTTTTGCCCCCCTTTTTGAAGCTGCTCTCAAAGGAGAAATGGAAAATCACCTTGGATATCCTAAAAATGGGTCGAGTCCCGAAAAAGGTAGTAACTCTCGTAATGGTTATTCGCTGAAAACAGTGAAGACCACTATGAGCGATGTTCCTATTCAGATTCCTCGGGATCGGGAGAGCACCTTTGAACCTCAGATTATCAAGAAACATCAGAGAGATGTTTCTTCCATTGAAGGAAAGGTCTTGGCTATGTACGGCCGGGGTATGAGTCAACGGGATATTGCATCTACTATCGAAGATATCTACGGCTTTTCTATCTCCCACGAGCAGATTTCTCACATTACAGACTGTATCATGGAAGAAGTTTATGAATGGCAGAACCGGCCGCTGCTTCCATTTTATCCATTTCTCTTCGTAGACTGCATCTATGTTTCCATGCGGACAGAAATGGCAATCAATCAGAAAGCAGTCTATGTTATCCTCGGCTATGATATCAACGGCAACAAAGATATCCTTGGCTTATGGATTAATGAAACAGAGGGAAAACATACTTGGATGCAGATCTTCGACGAAATCAAGAGCCGCGGAGTTCAGGATGTGGGATTTATCTCCATGGATGGTGTCAGTGGGCTTGAGGAAGGAGCCCGTGCCATTTTCCCGGGTACTGTTGTCCAGCGCTGCATCGTCCACCTGATTCGGAATTCTCTGCGGTATGTTCCTTGGAACCAAAGCCGAGAATTCATGAGAGAACTAAAGGCCATTTACCGGGCGGTAAATGTGGAAGAAGCTCGTAGGCTTTTCGCCGCATTCAAGGAAAAATGGTCCCAATTCCCAGGTGCTATCTCCGTCTGGGAAAGAAATTTCAGCCATGTAGAGCAACTCTTCAATTATGGACCGGACGTCCGAAAAGTCATGTATACGACGAATGCCATCGAAAGCATCAATTCCAGTGTTAGAGCCCGTCTGAAATCGCCAAATAGAGCCCAGCTGAATTAGCCAAATTCAGCCCAATTGAAATCGCCATTCTTAAATATGTGGTACGATCAACAACTTAGAATACACTTCGGCCTAGGGCTTAAATCTTAGGCATAG
>NZ_JBQKCH010000028.1:0-2744 GCF_052122455.1 Acidaminococcus sp. HCP3S3_G9_1
AACCGTCAAGCGGTAGGGGCGCGCAACCGATCCACAGCTCCATTCTAATCGTACCGTAATTCACTATAAAAGGGAATATCTGGTACAACTCTATTATACGAGGGGCGCGCCCCAGGCACGCCCTTCCCTGGCCTGCTATTTTCCTATATTCCCAGGAACCCGCCTTGCGGGTTCCTTCCATCGACTAGAGCCTGGAGACTGGCTCCCGGACTTTTTCCGCACATTCCATGAACTTTTCCACCATGCTCCAGGTGCGGCCCTCTTCTTTCCATCCGAAACAGATGGGATAACTCATTTCCTTCCCCAGGGGCACCTCCACCAGATCCTTCCGCTGGTCCGGCTTCAGGAACCCTTCCACCAGGTAATCCGGAGAAAAACACACCCCTGCCCCGGCCACGCACATTTCCAGCAGCAGCTCCAGGTTGTGGGACTTCACCTTCTGCCGGGGCTGGAACTTCAGGCCCTTCAGGTACCGGGCCACCAGATACCCTGCCAGGTCCGCCTCGTCAGTCCGGAGGAAAGGACAGGCCTGGAGCACCCGGGCATCCCGGGTTTCCTGCAGCTTCCGGATCACCTGGTCCGTCCCTGCCCCATACTGCCGCTCCAGCAGCTTCCGGTCTGCCAGCAGCCGGATTTCCTCCTGCTGGATCACCCGGGTCCGGATCCCGGGGATAGCTTCAGGGAAATAGGCCACCACCAGGTCCGTCCCCCCTTCCTCCAGCTGCCGGAGCAGTTCCGCGTTGCTGTCCTCCCGGATCTCCACTTCCATCAGAGGATACCGGGCCTGGAATTCCCCCAGCACCTTGGGCAGCAGGATATGGCCTCGGGTATAGGCGATTCCCACTTTCAGCCGGCCCCGGTCCCGGTGATTGATGTCCTGGAAAGCCTGGCCCAGGGACCGGTATTCCCCCTGGAACCGCCGGGCATACTCCAGGAACACCTCCCCTCCGTAGGTCAGCTGCAGGGGCACCTTCCGGACAAACAGCCGGCACCCCAGCTCCTTTTCCAGCGCCGCGATCTGGCCGCTGAGAGTCTGCTGGGTAATGTACAGCCGGTCCGCCGCCCGGGAAAAACTGGCCTCCTGGGCCGTCATCAGGAAATACCGGATGGTGTTGAAATTCATGGAACTCTCTCCTTTCGTATTATCGTCTTTTACCTGTATTATATACTTTTATTAACAGTTTGTATACGATGATAAAAACTGGTACACTGCAGGTATCCAAGGTTGCGAAAGGAGCCCTTCTTATGGAAAACCGCGTCCTGCTGCTGTTCTGTCTCATCCTTCTGGCATTCGTCCTGTTCCAGGGTCCCCTGCTGGGTGCCCTGGTCCTGGGCTTCCTGCTGTTTGCCGGCTACGGCCTCCATCAGGGCCACAGCCTCCCTCAGGTGCTCACCATGGCCTGGGAGGGGGTCCTGGGGGTCCGGACCATTTTCCTGGTGTTCCTGCTCATCGGCCTCCTCACCGGGGTGTGGCGGTCCGCCGGCACCATTGCCTACCTGGTCACCGCCGCCGGCCAGCTGATCCATCCGGCGCTTTTCCTGCTCCTGGCCTTCTGGCTCAACTGCAACATTTCCTTTTTGCTGGGCACCAGCTTCGGCACCGCCGCCACCATGGGGGTGATCACCATGAAAATCGGCATCAGCCTGGGGATCCCGCCCCTGTTTACCGGGGGAGCCATCCTGTCCGGGGTGTATTTCGGAGACCGGATGAGTCCCGTTTCCACCAGTGCCCTGCTGGTGGCCGTCCTTACCGGTACCAACCTGTACCGGAACCTGCGGAACATGGCCCGTTCCACCCTGGTGCCCTTTGTCCTCTCCAGCCTGTTCTACCTGTCCCTGGGGTTCCTGTCCCGGCACCAGGGACAGACTGCGGCCCCTGCCGCCGCCCTGGCCAGTCTGTACACCTTCACCCCCCTGCTGCTGCTCCCTGCCCTGAGCATCCTGGTGCTGAGCCTGCTGCAGGTGCCGGTCAAGACCAACCTGGCCGTAAGTATCCTGCTGGCTTCCCTGCTCAGCCTGCTGGTCCAGCACATGTCTCCGGCCGCCCTGCTCCAGGTGCTGGTCTGGGGCTACCATGCTCCCGATCCCTCCCTGGCCTCCCTGACCGATGGAGGCGGCATCCTGTCCATGGTCCAGGTGGGGGCCATTGTGTGCCTTTCCTCCTCCTATGCCGGGATCTTCAAAGGCACCGGCCTCCTGGACGGGCTCCAGGAACGCTGCCTGGGCTGGGCCCGGAAATGGGGCTGCCAGACCGCCGCCACCCTCACCGCCCTGTTCACCTCCCTGATTGCCTGCAACCAGTCCTTCACCATCCTCCTGACCCACCAGCTGTGCCGGAAACTGCCCTGGACCCCGGAAAAGGCCGCCCTGACCCTGGAAGACACCGCCGTCCTCCTGGCCCCCCTGGTGCCCTGGTCCATTGCCTGCGCGGTGGTGCTGGAATCCGCCGGAGCTCCCGCCGCCTCCATTCCCCTGGCCTGCTACCTGTATCTGATGCCCCTGTGGAATCTGTGGACGGAAAGACCCGGCTGACAGGAGAAGTCCCTGTCAGGGGCCGGTGGTGGCCGGATGCCCGGCATCCGGCTTTGAACCTATGGCCCTCTGGGCGGCCGGGACGGGCTCGCCTTCGGCAAGCCCCTCGTATAATAGAGTTGTACCAGATATTCCCTTTTATAGTGAATTACGGTACGATTAGAATGGAGCTGTGGATCGGTTGCGCGCCCCTACCGCTTGACGGTTTTCGT
>NZ_JBQKCH010000029.1:0-2430 GCF_052122455.1 Acidaminococcus sp. HCP3S3_G9_1
CCACAAAAGGGGGCTTGGGTAAGTGCACCCTTTTGCAAAGATCCATAGCAACTGAAATTTATTTTAAAATTGGCTTGACTTTATATAGTTGGTCTACGGCGTTGGGGTCGGATGTTGGATACAACGGTCACAGGAACGGATTTTTTGACAACCCCGTTTTTCTGATTTCCTGCTGGTCCTCTGACCCCAACGTGGTAGGGGCTCCCCGCAGGGGAGCCCGTCCCGGCCGCCCAGAGGGCTATACGTTCAACGGCAAATGCCCGGCATTTGCCATCCACAACGACGAACGACTCACGATGCACCAAAAGGCCTCCGGATTTTCCGGCGGCCTTTTCCGATCCATTCTATGTTATAATATCTTCCAAATAAACTGAGTGTTTTCAAGGAGGGGTTTGCCATGCTGGAAATTGGAACGGCGGCACCGGATTTTACGCTTCCGGATCAAAATGGGGACATGCATTCTTTGTCCGACTATCGGGGACAGAAAGTGATCCTGTATTTTTATCCACGGGATAATACCCCCGGCTGCACCAAACAGGCCTGTGCCTTTGGAGAACTGTATCCTCAGTTCCGGGAGAAGGGGGCTGTGGTACTGGGGGTCAGCAAGGATTCGGTGGCTTCCCACAAAAAATTCCAGGATAAATACGGTCTGCCTTTTACCCTGCTTTCTGATACGGAAAAAAACGTGCTCCAGGCCTATGACGTCTGGAAGGAAAAGAAGCTGTACGGAAAGGTATCCATGGGCGTGGTGCGCAGCACCTATCTGATCGATGAACAGGGAATCATCGTTAAAGCTATGGGAAAAGTGAAACCGGCAGAAAATCCCGCCCAGATGCTGGAGGCGCTGGAATGAGGATCATCATTTCCCCGGCCAAGAAAATGCAGGTGGATCTGGAATCGGGGTGCTCCTGCACCCCGCCTTCTTTTTTGAAGGAAACCCGAAAACTGCTGACCTGGCTCCGGGGCCTGTCTTTTGAGGCGCTTCAGAAACTGTGGGCCTGCAGTCCGGCCCTGGCAGAAGAAAATTATGCACGGCTCCGTCAGATGGATTTGGACCGGGAGGTTACGCCGGCGATCCTGGCTTATGAAGGGATCCAGTACCAGTACATGGCCCCTGCTGTGTTCGAAGACGGACAGATGGACTGGGTGGGGGAACGGGTCCGGATCCTTTCAGGATTTTATGGAGTGCTGCGGCCCTTTGACGGGGTGGTCCCCTACCGGTTGGAAATGCAGGCCAAGGGGGCACCGGAAGGGTCCCGGAACCTGTATGAGTTCTGGGGAGACCGGCTGTACCGGGCCTGCCGGGATGAGGACGGGGTAATCATCAATCTGGCATCCAAAGAATACAGCCGGGCAGTCGAAGCTTATTTGCAGCCGGGAGACCGGCTCATCCAGGTAATCTTTGGAGAATGGGCAGGAGACAAGGTGGTCCAGAAAGGGGTCTATGTGAAAATGGCCCGGGGAGAAATGGTCCGGTATCTGGCAGGCAAAGGAGCGGCAAAGCCGGAAGACATGAAAGGGTTCTGCTGGAGCGGCTATGTCTGGAGCCCGGAACTGTCCCGGGATGACCGGTATGTGTTTATTCGGGATGACAGGGCGGAGTGAAAGAGAAGTCAGAAACGGCCTGCTGCTTTTCCGTCTCACGCCGATGGAGACCATCTGCCGGGGGCAGATGGTCATGAGCTGACAGTCACTAGTCTCTAGTCTCCAGCGGAAGGAGGGAACCCGCCGGGCGGGTTCCTGGGAACGTATAAAACCCGGAGGCCGGGACGGGCGTGCCTGTGGCGCGCCCCTACGCCGTTGCTGTCATATGTTCAAGCCGATGGTCACAGAAACGGAATCTTCGATAACTTCGTTTCTGTGAATTTCCGTTGCATCTCTGATCCCAACGTGGTAGGGGCTGCCCGCAGGGAAGCCCATCCCGGCCTGCGTTTTTTTATGTTCAAAGGCAGATGTGTGAGCATCTGGCATCCGAAACGACTCACGACGAACGACCAACGATGAACCAAAAGGCCGCCGGATTGTCCGGCGGCCTTATCATTGGGAAGGAAAACGCCCTGAGCGTTTTCTAACCTACAGCAATCCATGCAATTTTCCCAGTTTCTGGATCTGGTCCAGAGAGTAATGGGTGATCCGGGAAATGGTCTCCATGGGGATCTTTTCTTTCAGCATGGCAACAATGTTGGCTTCCCGTTCTTCCTGGCGGCCTTCTTGTATGCCTTTCTGTATGCCTTTCTGCATACCTTGTAGCATACCTTGCCGCATACCTTGCCGTATGTCTTTTTCTTTCTGGCGTCTTTTGAATCCACCACTTAAAATAATCATATATTCTCGCCTCACTTTATCCATACTCTTTACCAGATGGACTTCCTGATCCAGGCTTTCCACGAATTTCCCTTTTGCCGCTTTTCCATCCACGTACCGGAGAAA
>NZ_JBQKCH010000030.1:0-2237 GCF_052122455.1 Acidaminococcus sp. HCP3S3_G9_1
CAGCGTTGGGATCCAGATTGATCAGCTTACTAGCCTTTTCCATAGGAATCTTTGCCATTTCAAACAAACTCATTTGTAACGCCTCCTAAAAATAGTATCTAGTGAACCCTTTACGATTTGTATTATAGCACGATTCAGAAATAACTGTTTATTTTTTTGTATTTTGTATACAATTAATCGTCCATGAGGTGTCCTTGCTTTTTTCTGGAGTTTTCGTTATGATTGAAACAAACAGCCGTTTGATTTTTTCTGAAGGAGGCCTTTTCCCAGCATGGACAAACTATCTGCACTGAAAAAGTATTTTGGATACACTTCCTTCCGCCCCGGTCAGGAATCCCTGATCGATGCCCTGCTCCAGGGCCGGGACGTGCTGGGCATCATGCCCACCGGCGCCGGCAAATCCCTGTGCTACCAGATCCCCGCCCTGCTGCTCCCCGGGATCACCCTGGTGATTTCTCCCCTGATCTCCCTGATGCAGGACCAGGTCCAGGCTCTGGAAACCGCCGGGATCCAGGCCGCTTACATCAACAGTTCCCTGTCCGGACGGGAATTCTACGCCACCCTGGACCAGGCCCGGGCCGGTGCCTACAAGCTGATCTACGTGGCCCCGGAACGGCTGGAGACGGAACTGTTCCGGGATTTCGCCAAAGAGGCTGCCATTTCCATGGTGGCAGTGGACGAAGCTCACTGTATTTCCCAGTGGGGACAGGATTTCCGGCCCAGCTACACCCGGATCCTGGATTTCCTGGAATTCCTGCCGGAAAGACCGGTGGTGGGAGCCTTTACCGCCACGGCCACGGAGCAGGTCCGGGATGACATCCTCCAGAGCCTGGAACTGCGGGATCCCCAGATCCTGGTCACCGGCTTCGACCGGAGCAATCTGTATTTCGGGGTGGAACATCCCCGGGACAAGGACGCCTGGGTGCTCCGGTATCTGAAGGATCATCCGGAAGACAGCGGCATCATCTACTGTTCCACCCGGAAGAACGTGGATGAACTGTGCGACCGGCTCCGGCTGGAAGGGATCCCGGCTGCCCGGTACCATGCAGGGATGAGCCAGGAGGAGCGCCAGAAGGCCCAGGAGGATTTCCAGTACGACCGGGCCCCGGTAATCATCGCCACCAACGCCTTCGGCATGGGCATCGACAAGTCCAACGTGCGCTTCGTACTCCACTACAACATGCCCTCCAGTCTGGAAAACTACTACCAGGAAGCGGGCCGGGCCGGCCGGGACGGAGAGCCCTCGGAATGCATCCTGCTGTTCTCTCCCCAGGATGTGGTGATCCAGAAATTCCTCCTGGAACACAAGGAGCAGAATGAAGTGCTGGAAGAAGTGGAAGAAGCCAATCTCCGGAAGCTCTATGCCATGGAGCATTACTGCCGGACCACCAGCTGCCTCCGCCAGACCCTCCTCCACTACTTTGGGGAAGATGCTCCGGCCCGGTGCAATCACTGTTCCACCTGCAACGGAGACTATGAAGAGGTGGACATGACGGAAGAGACCAAGAGCATCGTAAAATGCATCCATGAGGCCCGGCGGCCCTACGGCATCACCCTGATTGCCAACGCCCTGGCCGGCAGCCGGTCCACCCGGGTGGAAGAAACCGGACTTTCCCGGCTGCGGATGTTCGGAGCCCTCCACCAGCATTCCCTGAAGGAAATCAAGGAAATGATCCAGAACCTGCTGGACCAGGGCTACCTGCTGATCACCCGGGACAAGTACCCGGTGCTGAAGATCTCCAAAAAGATCTGGGAACTCCAGGACGATTCCATCCGGGTGCTGCTGCGGAAAGAAGCCGGGACCCAGGATGGGGGTTCCGGCCCCCGGAAAAAGAAGAAGGTCCAGCCGGAGCTGGACCTGCCGGAAGGGTTCACCCAGGAAATGGGGGCCCAACTGTTCACCCGGCTCCGGGCCCTCCGGAAACAGCTGGCGGAACAGGCTATGGTGCCGCCTTTTGTGGTATTCGGAGACCGGACTCTCCGGGACATGTGCCGGCAGCTGCCCCGGACCCATGAACAATTTCTCCAGGTCATGGGCGTGGGCCAGAACAAGGACGAAAAATACGGAGATCCTTTTCTGGAAGCCATCAACGGGTTCTGTGAGGAAAAAGGGATATAAAAAATTACAAAACACCCCGGACAGCCACTGTCCGGGGTGTTTTGCTGTGCCGTCTGGGCACAAGCTCCGTTTGTAGGGTTCTATTAGATAATGCCTCTCAGTTTCAGAGGTTCTACCA
>NZ_JBQKCH010000031.1:0-2158 GCF_052122455.1 Acidaminococcus sp. HCP3S3_G9_1
TCTGATAGACAATTACCAAACGTCCATTTTAAAGGTACCAGGATTGTTGAACTGTCTAAAACAAGGGGTCCTACTTTTAGAAACTGTCCTTGACAAGGGGTACGGTTTACGGCCAGAGGCCTGCTCTTCACTCTTCACTCTTCACTTGCCTATAAATCCCACTCTACCTCCGCACCGGCAAACAGCGCATGGTCCTTTGCCCCCTGTTTGATGGAGGCATACCCCAGCGTCCCGTTGAGATACACCGCGTCCTTCAGCTTCTTCCGTCCCGTAAGCCCGGTTTCCTGGATCACCGGCCCGTCACTGCCCCGGTCCTTCTCCGTCCGCTGGTAGTACAGCCCCAGCCGGTCCGCTCCCGGGAAATAATGGTTCACCCGGGCATAGTACTTCCGGGCGTCATTGCCCATCCAGTCCCCCAGTATGTCCCCGCTATAGGTCCAGCCGTCCTGGTAGGTGCCGTGGACATACCAGTCCTTGTTGGTGTGGGCCATTTCCGCCACCAGATCCCAGGATCCGTCCCGGGTCAGCTGAGGCAGGTACACACCGCCCCGCCAGCCCCAGTCCGAGGGCATGCCGTGAGCCTGGTCCTCCCCGTACATCTCTCCGTAGAACTGGACCCCGGGCAGCCGCAGCCGGAAGTCAACGCCTCCGATGTCGTCCCATTTGTCCTGGCTGTCCGCATTGTGGCCGTAAATCCACTTCCCCCAGTCGTGAGAAGAAAGACCGTTTTCATCCCCGCCCAGCATGGAGATCCGGGAAGCCCCCAAGGTCAGCCACCGGGTGGGAGTCACATCCAGCCGCAGCCCCAGAAGCCCCGGATGGTTGTAATCCTTCCGGCCCCACTGAGCCGCATCCTCCGCCCGTTCCCCGTCCAGACGGCCGTAAAAGGCATGGAAATCCACCTGGCCCAGGAACTTCAGGAAGCCCCCGGCCTGAATGGGTTCATTAAGATGGGCCTGGAGAGTGGTAAGAGGCTTCATCCCGTTCCCCAGCAGCAGATGGCCACTGGCCCCCTGTCCCCAGGTCATGGCCTGCCGGCCCAGTTCCCAGGCCCAGGCCCCAGTCCGGGTCTTCACATAGGCTTCCTCCAGGCTGGCCGTGCCTTCATTGTCCTTGTCCCAGGACGCCCGGCCCCGGATCCCCAGGGCCACCTCATGGCCCAGGTTCCCGGACGCCTCCACTTCCCCGGCCATACTGCCGTTCCGTCCCTTTTTGTGGCCGTTGGTCCCGGCAAACGGAGCCCATTCACTGGCCGTCCGGCTGTCCCGGTAGGAGAATCTGTCCCCATGGAGATACCCGGTGCCCACCTGGAAAGAGCGGAGCCGGAACCCGTCCCCGCCGGTACCGCTGCCCTGGAGAGCCGCCACCTCCGGCGCCACATAAGATTCCAAATCCGCCAGATCCGCCTCCAAGTACCCGGGAAGAGGCTTCTCCGCCGCCTTTTCCTTCGCTTCCAGGGCCCATTGGGCCATCTGGAGACGGCTGTAGGGCCGGGCCCCGTTGGGCAGCGAAGACAGGTACCCCATCCCCGAAAGTTTATCAATAGTCTCATAATACCGGCTGTCCACCGGCACATTGGCCGCCACCTGAGCCAGCGCCGTCCCCGGCCCCCCAGCCAGGCCCAGCCCCAAAGCAAGCACCACAGCAAAAGTATGTTTCATAGCACAAAAGCCCCCTTTTTCAGCAAAATCATCCCAGTACTGGGATTTGTGTAGACAAGTAATTATACCATATATGCAGGTGAATGGACGAGAAATTGGAGGGGGGATTAAGTGATCACGGGTCCGTAGGGGCCGCACGCCGGGCGGCCCGCCAGGATCGGGAGCAAGATGGAACGGCCAACGGAAAATCCGGCGGCCGTTTGTTCATCGTTCATCGTTTCGGATGCCAGATGCTCACGCATCTGCCTTTGAACATGAAACCCGGCGGCCGGGATGGGCTCCCCTGCGGGAAGCCCCTACCACGTTGGGGTCAGAGATGCAACAGAAAATCAGAGAAACGGGGTCGTCAAAAAATCCGTTCCTGTGACCGTTGTATCCAACATCCAACCCCAACGCCGTAGACCAACTATATAAAGTCAAGCCAATTTTAAAATAAATTTCAGTTGCTATGGATCTTTGCAAAAGGGTGCACTTACCCAAGCCCCCTTTTGTGGGCT
>NZ_JBQKCH010000032.1:0-1762 GCF_052122455.1 Acidaminococcus sp. HCP3S3_G9_1
GTAAACCGTACCCCTTGTCAAGGACAGTTTCTAAAAGTAGGACCCCTTGTTTTAGACAGTTCAACAATCCTGGTACCTTTAAAATGGACGTTTGGTAATTGTCTATCAGAAGGCCCCTAACCATCCAATCTTATGCACTGGCTCCTTACTCATAAAATGGCTGTTTTTGCTATTTTATGAGGTGAGCTGGTTCCCCAGCTCACAGGCTCTCCGCTTCAATGTAGGAACCTCGGGCATCTTGGGAATATCGAGCGGATAAACCCCTGTTGTTACAAATTGGTAGAACTCGTTTGGCGACAGTTTCGCCAGTTCCCACTGGTAGCGCTCGTTGTTGTAATAATCCATGTAATCATCTACGATGGCCTTCACCTCCCCAAAGCTTACTGCTGCTGCAATTTTCTTTTTCACATGGTCTTTCATACGGCCGAAGAAGCTTTCCTGCGGCGCATTGTCCCAGCAATTCCCTCGTCGTGACATAGACTGTCTAAGATTCTTGTCATGGAGGATATCGATGAAGCTGTGACTCGTGTAATGGCAACCCTGGTCAGAATGCACGATGGTTTCAGCATGCAGTGAGACGCCGTGATCTCGAATCAGGTTGTTCACCGTTTCTACCACGAAATCCACCTCCAAAGAATCGCTGAGGACATACGCCAGAATCTGCTTGGTATAGGCATCCAGTATGGTGGAAAGATAAGCAAAAATCCCATTGTAAGGAAGATAGGTAATATCTGTCAGCAGTACCATGCGAGGACCATAGTCCTCAAACTGGCGCTGCAGCAGATTATCGGCCACCGTATTGGTCTTCAGGGCTTTCGCCAGCTGCCGATAGGGATTCGCCTTCCTGATGGGGCAAAGCAGGTGGAACTTTTTCATCAGACGACGGATTTTCTTCACATTCATAATGACGGGCGGATCCATGTGGAGCAGCTCCATATAGATGCTGCGGGCGCCCTTCTTGTACCCCCGTCTTTTGTAAGCGGCAAGGATCAGTTCAAAGTCCTTGCGGTCCTGTTCTTGCTGGGCCTGCCGAAATGCTTCCGCCTTTACCCAGGCATAATAACCGCTTCGGGACACGCCTGCCATCTTGCATAAACTGCTGATGGAAAGTCTGTTCTCGCTGGTACTTACCGTCTTTTCTATGATTTCGAACACACAAGAGGAATCGTTCATGAGCAGAGAACCTACCTTTTTGTGTTCTTGATCGCGGAAATTTTTTTTAAATATTCCACTTCCTGCCGCAAGTATTCAACTTCATGTCTGAGGGCCTTAATGTCATCTTCAGGCTTGACCTTGGCGGCGGTGTCAGACCTGTCGGCGGGTCTCCTGCCTTCATAGAAACAACCATATTTGGCATATTCCTCTTTGATATGCTGGAGAGCACCGCCAATGCGTCTTTCGCCCAGCACAGCAGGGTCAAAGCCGTATTTTTTGAAGATGTCTTTAGGATAGACTCCTTCCATATATTCGGTGTAAAAGATTTCTTTAAAGGACTTCCTCAGGACCAGGGTAGAGCGGCTTACGCTATACACATAAGGGTTCTGGCGCAACGCTGCAATCTGCTCCTCAGTAAAAAGTTTTCTGCTCATGTGGATTCTCCTTGGCTTTATTGGATTTGAGGATACCACATGCATATGATTGTGTTCAATAGGTTGGGTCCAAAAATGAGCACGCCAATTTTAAAGGATTCAAATTGTAGCCTGTCCAATTTTGTGGGCAGGTGCTACTCTTAAAAAGTGTCCACACTTATGGGTACAGTATA
>NZ_JBQKCH010000033.1:0-1725 GCF_052122455.1 Acidaminococcus sp. HCP3S3_G9_1
GGCTATGTCACAACAAACAGTTGATAAATAGCCATTTTTATAGGGGAGTATCAGAACTCCCCTACAAACTGTTATTTGCAGTTATCTATACTCATTTGGAATTTCGATATGAAGTGTCTCACACAATAACTTCACATCATGTGCATCATTTTCATCAAACTCGTATCCCAGATGGAACATTACTTGACTATATGGTTCAATACAGGAAACCTCTATTTCCTCAATTCTTCCTTTACCCGAAAAAGTTTCTACCGGAAAACAATCCCCATCATAAAGAATTTCACCTTCGTCCGTATATTCAAAACAATGCAAATCAATAATTCTGTTTTTCAAATCTTCCCATACAGTATGGTTCAATGTTGTATATTCCATCTTAATCTCATAAAAGCCATTAGCTTTCATTATTTCTATAAAGTTCTGATAATCGTTCTTTTCTACAAAAATGTCAATATCATTATGGGCTCTTGACTGATATCCAAGAAGAGCATCTACACCCCAGCCACCATCAAGAAAGACTTTAATCTCCGCATCTATTGCAAATTGAAGAATCTGTTTTACATCTGTTATATTGACCATCTTATCATCTCCACAAATTCTAATTAGGCGACCAGAGGAACTGCTGGTCTGTTTGATAAATCTCTGCATTTAGCAGTTTTCAATGTTGCCAAAACGAAAGTTAAGAAGATGTTCCTTTTCTCCATGTCGCTTTCTTTGGCGTAATTTACAAGGTTATTCCACACAAGATAGTTGTTCAGATACTTGGTAGAAACACCGTTAAAGCCACGCATAAACCTCTTTAGCTGGCTATGGTAGCTATTGATATGTTGGATATTATAAATGCCTTTCTTGGCTTTGCCAGTCTTTAACTGCACAAGGTCAATGCCATTGGCATTTGTAAATCTCACATAGGAGTTCATCTTGTCCGTAACAAGAGTGGAATTGGTCTTAATCCTACCATCATAAATATGATGTAAATCTCTTGTAGAAACTCTACCAGTATTCGTAATCTTGGAGATAGACAAGCCATTCCTATTAACCGCACAAGGAACACATACCTTTTCTTGGGACAAGCCTCTGATATGTGTAGAATGACCACGCTTATGAGCCTTGCGTGGCATAGCAAATGTCTTACTCTTGCTATGATTGCCCTTGTACGAGATGGCGAAAAAAGTTTCGTCAGCCTCAATAATGCCGTCAAGGGTAACATCGTCTGCCATATTCTGAAGTGCATCCAAAATCTTGTGTCTCCAAAGGAATGCGGTGTTTCTGTGAATCCCACAAGCAACAGCAGTCTTACGAATGGATAAGCCATTCATCATACAATCAATGTACTGCTCCCACACGGACAAGTCTTTTCTTGTACCAGACACAATGGAGTTCGTAGCAATCACGAAGGACTTGCCACAATCCTTACATACATATCGCTGTGTGCCATCTTTACGATGACCATTGCGAACCACATGGATACAGCCACAAAGAGGGCATACACGACCATTTGCAAAGCGTTCCTTTGCTACGAAATCTTCAATATTCAAAGACTTTACAAAGGCAGGACTTAAAAGCATTGTTTTAAGGCTTTCCTGCTCTGCGACAGTCAACTTACCGATAATATCTAATGCGTCTTTGATAGTAGGCATATCCAATTACCTCCTTCGGTGGTACTGTTTCTTACTATTATTATACGCTATTTCTCGTCAAAAATCAACCATTTGTTGTGACAGAGCC
>NZ_JBQKCH010000034.1:0-1530 GCF_052122455.1 Acidaminococcus sp. HCP3S3_G9_1
GCCCCTCGTATAATAGAGTTGTACCAGATATTCCCTTTTATAGTGAATTACGGTACGATTAGAATGGAGCTGTGGATCGGTTGCGCGCCCCTACCGCTTGACGGTTTTCGTAGAGTCCGACCACAGACTTCATTCAATTTGTTAATGAGTTGGATACCGCTCGACGGTTCATATCTAGCGAGGATACATTATGATGAAGTCTCTGTGGCTTTGATGCACAGCTGCCAATTCAAAAAAGGAGGTTGATTTTTATGCTTTGTGTCGGAATTGACGTTGCAAAGCGGAAACATGACTGCTGTATCATCGACTCGGATGCATTGAAAACAGTTGAATCTTTTACATTTCCCAATTCACGGGAAGGTTTTGACATGCTCCTTTCCAAGATTTCTGAACTGGGCATTCCAAAAGATAAAATAAGAGTAGGATTGGAAGCAACCGGTCACTATTCCTCGAATCTCGCCCATTTCATCAAAGAACATGACCTCCCACTGCTCACTTTCAATCCGCTTCTCACGAATAGATACAAGCAAGGATTCAGCCTGCGTAAGACCAAGACTGATAAAGTCGATGCCTGCGCTATTGCACAGATGATTGTGTCAGGGAAAGGAGCCCAAACCTACTCTTCTTCATTGTACCATAACGAGGAAATGAAATCACTCTCTCGTTACAGATCTCAAACCATGCAGAAGTGTTCCAAGCTAAAGATATCAGTTTCCCGCCTGGTTACGATTTTATTCCCAGAGCTGGAAGGGCTGACATCTTCCATCCATCTTGCTTCAATCTATGCGCTTCTAAAAGCCTATCCTGGCCATGAACAGATTGCTCATTGCAGCATGAAGCGGCTGACGCACCTGTTAAGTGATGCCTCACAGGGGAGATTTGACAAAAGCAAGGCTTTGGAAATCCACCAGGCAGCATGCCGTTCTATCGGCACGGTCTCGCTTTCGGCTTCTATGGAACTCGTCCACACCATTACGGATATTGAAGTGTTGAAGCAGCATATCGTTGAAATCGATGAGAAGCTTAAGGAAATGGTGGACCAGGAAGAATCTTCGATTATTGACATACCAGGGATCGGTTATACCCTTTGTGCCAGCATTCTGGGCGAAGTTGGTGATTTCAAGCGTTTTCCGGATGTCGACAAGCTCCTTGCTTACGCAGGGATGTCACCTTCCAAACATGACTCTGGAGACTACCATTCGAAGCATAACAAGATGGAAAAAAGAGGATCCCCCTATCTGCGAAAGACACTGTACCTTGCCGCCCGCCTGGTTGCACAGAACGTACCGAAATTCAAAGAATACCTTGAAAAGAAACTGTCAGAACACAAGCCTTACAAAATCGCTTTGTCCCATGTAGCCAAGAAACTGATCCGATTGATTTACCGGCTTGGTATTAGTGGCTGCCCATATTTAGCCTGATTTTTTTAAGCCCACAAAAGGGGGCTTGGGTAAGTGCACCCTTTTGCAAAGATCCATAGCAACTGAAATTTATTTTAAAATTGGCTTGACTTTATATAGTTGGTCTACG
>NZ_JBQKCH010000035.1:0-1403 GCF_052122455.1 Acidaminococcus sp. HCP3S3_G9_1
GGTTCTATAATAAATGTTGGGGTCTTGTGGACACTCCTGTTCACAAGACCCCTTGTCTTACGATAAAATAAAGACATATCTAAGCTACATTTCACCTCAACCACCACGAAGAACTGAAAGGAGAATAGATATGTCTTTCTTTCATTTTATCGAAAAAAGCTTCCATTGGGAAGAGGGTTCCATAAAAGAATTTGAAAATTTGGGATCCAGCCTCCTCCTTTACGTGGAATTCACTTCTACAGCTTCTCGTTGCCCCTACTGTCATCATAAAATTCTCCATATTAAAGACTATCGGGACCAAAAAGTCCTCTTAGGGCACTGGAACACCCATCCTGTTTCTGCTATTGTTCATAAAAGAAGATTTTTTTGCCCTTGCTGCCATAAGACATTTTATGAAAAAATTCCTGGCGTCGAGCACTACCAGCGGCGTTCTAACGATGTAAAGAACAGCATCATCCAAGCCTGTTCTGAACTGGCGAGCTTTAAAGCCATTGCCAGAAGCCATGGTGTCTCTGTTTCCACCGTAATCCGGTATTTTGATGGACTTACTTTTAAACGGCCTCTCCATCTGCCTGAAGTTCTTTCTTTAGACGAATTTCGTGGGAACGCTCATGGGCAAAGATACCAGGTCGCTGTGAATGACCCTCAGCGTCATGAAACTCTCGATATTTTGCCAAAGAGGACAGCGCTGGAATTAATTCGTTATTTTAGCCAATTTTCAAGAGCAGAGCGATTGAAAGTAAAATTTGTCGTAATGGACCTTTCGTCACTTTTCCGCAAGGTCATCAGAACGATGTTTCCTGGTGCAACAATTATTGGTGACCGATTCCACATACAGAGACTGGTCATTTGGGCGCTTGAACGGGTTAGGAAAAATGTACAAAAGTTATTCGACGAAAAAAGAATTTATTTCAAGAGAAACAAACATATCTTGAACAAGAGAGGTGATTGTCTGACAGAAGAAGAACTGGCCAGCCTTCGGGAAATCTTGAAGCAGTCTTCAGAATTACAGAGAGCCTATGCCTTAAAAGAGGCATTCTTTAAGGTGTTTTCTATGAAAGAACGGTCTGCTGTTGCTTCATTCTTATCTCGTTGGTTATCATTAGTCGAAGAAAGTGGGGTTGAAGAATTCAAGAGTGTTATAAAGACGTTCACTGATTGGAAGACAGAGATTTTGGAAGGATTGAGTCAAGCGTATTCGAATGGTTTTACGGAAGGAATGAACAATAAGATTAAGGTGTTAAAGAGAGTAGCATTTGGCTTTCGCAACTTTGAACGATTCCGTTCTCGGATTTTACTGCTTTCGATGGTGAAATTAAAATAAAAACAGACGTGAGCAAAAATCGCTCACGTCCGTGTGTGGTAGATGAATTGGAGCTTACCCCAACATTTGACAAAGAACC
>NZ_JBQKCH010000037.1:0-1296 GCF_052122455.1 Acidaminococcus sp. HCP3S3_G9_1
CCCTCACGGTACTATGCGCTATCGGTCACTAAGAAGTGTTTAGCCTTGGAGGGTGGTCCCCCCGACTTCCCGCAAAATTCCTCGTGCTTCGCGGTACTCTGGATACTGGCCCCCTTGCTCTGCCTTTCGCCTACCCGGCTCTCACGGTCTGTGGCTCACCTTTCCAGGTGATTCGGCTAGGCCTGACTCGGTTTATGCCAGTCCGTAACCCCAGGGAGCCGAAGCTCTCTGGTTTAGGCTCTGCCCTCTTCGCTCGCCGCTACTGTGGGCATCTCGTTTGATTTCTCTTCCTCCGGCTACTTAGATGTTTCAGTTCACCGGGTTCCCCTCCCGAAGGATACCATCCCATAACGGATGGTGGGTTTTCCCATTCGGACATCTACGGATCAAAGCCTGCTTGCGGCTCCCCGTAGCTTTTCGCAGCTTACCACGTCCTTCATCGGCTCTTAGTGCCAAGGCATTCACCGTATGCCCTTAGTAGCTTGACTTAAAATTGCTTCGATAAATTGTCTGCTCCTTTGTCGCTCGTCGTTCGCTATCCTCAACATACTGGAGTATTGTCTCCGGTGGCTCTCTTCCTCGCTTCGCGGATCAGAGCAATTTCTCTTCGCAATTTTCCGGATCCTTATGGATCCCGGTTCTCATTACTAAGGAACTTACGTTCCCTGGTATTTCTCGTTACTCGTTTCTAAATTCGCATTTAGATCAGAGGTGCTTATCTGATCATCACATCAGATAAGACTTTGTTTGTCTCTTCTATGAAGTTTTCAAGGTTCATGTGGTGGAGACGAGGAGAATCGAACTCCTGACCCCCTGCTTGCAAGGCAGGTGCTCTCCCAGCTGAGCTACGCCCCCATGAGTACATTTCTTTTTCTTTCAGCCAGCTCTGCGTCATTCGTCGTCCGGCTCCTCGACGTACACAAGTACAGTCTGCGGTGCCTTCCTCCTCATTCCTTGATCTGACAGAAATAAAAAGAAACATTCATGAATTTTACAATCGACAACCCAATTCAATTCAAAAATTGGTGGGCCTAAGAGGACTCGGACCTCTGACCTCACGCTTATCAGGCGTGCGCTCTAACCAGCTGAGCTATAGGCCCATGGATTGCCTGAGGGTAAAACCCTCAAAACCAAATATTGTTTTGACAGATGTGCGTCGACGAGAATAGAAGCGAATCCTTGGATTCCTTCGGTTCTCCATAGAAAGGAGGTGATCCAGCCGCTCGTTCTCGAACGGCTACCTTGTTACGACTTCACCCCAATCATCGGCCCCACCTTAGACAGCTGACTCCTAAA
>NZ_JBQKCH010000038.1:0-1066 GCF_052122455.1 Acidaminococcus sp. HCP3S3_G9_1
GGCTCAGAAGCAGCCACCATTTAAAGAGTGCGTAATAGCTCACTGGTCGAGAGGCCCTGCGCCGAAGATTCCCGGGGCTAAAGTATGGAACCGAAGCTATGGATGCATACGCAAGTATGCGTGGTAGAGGAGCGTTCCCATCGGGTTGAAGTCGTCCTGTAAGGGACGGTGGACTGGTGGGAAGTGAGAATGTTGGCATGAGTAGCGAAAAGAATGGTGAGAATCCATTCCACCGAAAGCATAAGGATTCCTGAGCAACGATCGTCGTCTCAGGGTAAGTCGGGACCTAATCCGAGGCAAAGAGCGTAGGAGATGGACAACTGGTTGATATTCCAGTACCGGCAGTGATCGTTTGAACGAAGGAGTGACGCAGGAAGGCAGGTCCGCACGAGATTGGTAGATCGTGTGCAAGCGTGCAGGCTGGTTACCAGGCAAATCCGGTAACTGAGGCTGAGGCGTGATGCGGAGGGAACTTGTTCCCGAAGGGATTGAGCCTACGCTGCCGAGAAAAGCTTCTAGTGAGAAAGCTGCCGCCCGTACCGTAAACCGACACAGGTATGCGGGGAGAGAATCCTAAGGTGCGCGGGAGAACCCTCGTTAAGGAACTCGGCAAAATGTACCCGTAACTTCGGGATAAGGGTAGCCACAAAGGTGAAGGGACTTGCTCCCGGAGCCCGGTGTGGTCGCAGAGAAGAGGCCCAAGCGACTGTTAACCAGAAACACAGGTGCCTGCGAAAGAGAAATCTGAAGTATAGGTGCTGACACCTGCCCAGTGCTGGAAGGTTAAAGAAGGATGTCCGGGTTCGACCCAAAGCATTCGACTGAAGCCCCAGTGAACGGCGGCCGTAACTATAACGGTCCTAAGGTAGCGAAATTCCTTGTCGGGTAAGTTCCGACCCGCACGAAAGGTGTAACGATTTGGGCACTGTCTCAACGAGGGACCCGGTGAAATTGAAATACCTGTGAAGATGCAGGTTACCCGCGACTGGACAGAAAGACCCCATGGAGCTTTACTGTAACCTAATATTGGGTTCTGATACTTGATGCACAGGATAGGTGGGAGGCA
>NZ_JBQKCH010000039.1:0-942 GCF_052122455.1 Acidaminococcus sp. HCP3S3_G9_1
CACAAAAGGGGGCTTGGGTAAGTGCACCCTTTTGCAAAGATCCATAGCAACTGAAATTTATTTTAAAATTGGCTTGACTTTATATAGTTGGTCTACGGCGTTGGGGTCGGAAGTTGGATACAACGGTCACAGGAACGGAATCTTCGATAACTTCGTTTCTGTGAATTTCCGTTGGTCCTTTGATTCCAACGTGGTAGGGGCTTCCCGAAGGGGAGCCCGTCCCGGCCGCCGGTTTTTCATGTTCAAAGGCAGATGCGTGAGCATCTGGCATCCGAAACGATGAACGACCAACGATGAACCAAAAGGCCGCCGGATTTTCCGGCGGCCTTTCCATTGGGGAGGAAAACGCCGGGGCGTTTTCCAACCTAAAGCAATCCATGCAATTTCCCCAGTTTCTGGATCTGGTCCAGAGAGTAATGGGTGATCCGGGAAATGGTTTCCATGGGGATCTTTTCCTTCAGCATGGCGACAATGTTGGATTCCCGTTCTTCCTGACGGCCTTCCTGTTTTCCTTCTAAGCGGCCTTTTTCCAGGTTCTTTCTTGCAATGGCGTGTCCGATACCGCACATGGTTTCCGCCTCCTTTTTCATCTCTACGGTCATAGGGATGTTGTATTTTAGCTAAAGAATACGATTTCTATATTGTTAATTTTATCATATTTGATGGGGATGGGAGGAAGGGGAAAAGCGGCAGGGCCGCTTTTCTGTCTCACGCAGATGGTCATGAGCTGACAGTCACTAGTCTCTGGTCTCTAGCGGAAGGAGGGAACCCGCCGGGCGGGTTCCTGGGAATGTATAAAAACCGGAGGCCGGGACGGGCGGGCCTGCGGCTCGCCCCTCGTATAATAGAGTTGTACCAGATATTCCCTTTTATAGTGAATTACGGTACGATTAGAATGGAGCTGTGGATCGGTTGCGCGCCCCTACCGCTTGACGGTTTTCG
>NZ_JBQKCH010000040.1:0-867 GCF_052122455.1 Acidaminococcus sp. HCP3S3_G9_1
GTCTACACGGCCTGAAAACCATTCTCTCTGGTGGCGCGATACCACCAGATGCATATCGGCGCGACGCTGGAGGTGTTGAGCATGTCTGACGAGCCCCATATCCCGGCCCCGTGTCCAGCCTCGTTGGCGGATGGTGGGCGTGCTTTGTGGCGTGGCGTGGCGGACGTGTTCGAGCTGACGCCGGAGCAGTTGGTGCAACTGGAGGAGGCGTGCCGGGCAAAGGATCGGCTCGATTCTCTGGATGCGGCGATCCGTGGCAAGCATGACGTGCTGCTGTCGATTGAGACGGACGGTAACGGAGTGTCCAGCTTGGTCGTGAACTCGGCGCTGCGTGAGGCGAACGCGACGGCCACGGTCCTCAAGCAGCTGCTGGCGGCGCTGCGGTTGCCGGACGTGGAGGGTCGACGGCCCCAGTATCGGGGTCCGAGGGGTGCCTATCAGAAGTCTGTGGAGTCGGTCGCATCCGCAGGCAAGGTGTCGAGCCTTGACCGGGCGCGGAAGCGGCGCGCAGGCTGATGTTCCGCCCCCTGTTCGAGGGGCAGAAGTGCTCTCTCGGCTATGCCGTCATCGACTGGCTCGAGGCGTATGCCTGCCATGGCCCTGGGCCGGTGGAGGGGCAGCCGTTGACGTTTGATGATGAGATGCTCGATTTCGTCGTGGACGCCTACGAGCTCGAACCGGCGTCTGGGCGCAGGCTGATCTCTCGTGGCGTGCTGTCGATGCCCAAGGGTCGGGCGAAGTCGGAGGTTGCAGGGCTGATTGGCGTGGCGGAGGCCCTTGCTCCGGTGCGTTTCGATGGCTGGGATGCGAGTGGGCAGCCGGTGGGACGCCCGATCCGCTCCCCGTTCGTCCGCTGCCTCGCGACCG
>NZ_JBQKCH010000041.1:0-850 GCF_052122455.1 Acidaminococcus sp. HCP3S3_G9_1
GTTGTTCGCAATGCCAGCTTCGGTCGTCCGGTCGAACGCGCTCTTGGCCTGGGCGTGCCCGCCAGCGACCTTTTCGGCCCACTCCTTGGCGGCCTTGCTGCCGTCCAGCACGGACTGGTTGAAGCCGAGCTGTGCGTCGAGCATGGCGACGGCAGCGTTGTTGGCGGCGAACAGGCTGTTGACATACTCGTCATAGCTTCGGGTCGCGGCGTCGGTGGCGGCAGAGAGTTCCTTCTGCTGTTTCGTCAGCGCCTCGGATGTCGAGCCTGCGTCCTTGGCGGCGATCTGGGCGGACCGGACGGCGATGGGGATGTCGCCACCCATCCAGCGCACGAGGTCCTCGTTGGACAGGTTGAGCAGGTCGGTGTATCCCGTCGCCTCAGCCAGCGCCGACGCCTGCGCCCGCAGCCCCTCCGCATAGGTCGGGAACTGGCGGATGAGAGAATCGTTATCGACACCCTGCTTCTTGGCCGCCTCGGCCATGCGGGCGAACGCGGCGGCGGCCTTGTCGGCGTGGCCGGTGCCAACCATCTGGCCGAGCGCCTGATCTGCTCGCCGGAAGCCCTCTTCCAGTTCCTTGAGTGCGCCCAGATTGGCCGATGCGCCTGCAAAAAGGTTGGCCATCGGGTCAGAGCTGTTCCGCAGGTCATCCCACTACCTCAGCTGCTCGAACGCCCCTTCGACGCTCAGTTCGATCTTCTGCCAACCCATGCTCGTCTGAGCCGCGAAGTCTTGGCGAGACATTGCGGCGGCGGCGGATTCAGTGGACAGGGCCAGCTGATCCATCAACGAAGCGGTTTGCTCAAGCGTCGGTTGGCCACCCCTGACCTTTTCAAACACCATGGAGGCG
>NZ_JBQKCH010000042.1:0-806 GCF_052122455.1 Acidaminococcus sp. HCP3S3_G9_1
CGTATGCATCCATAGCTTCGGTTCCATACTTTAGCCCCGGGAATCTTCGGCGCAGGGCCTCTCGACCAGTGAGCTATTACGCACTCTTTAAATGGTGGCTGCTTCTGAGCCAACATCCTGGTTGTTTATGAGACCCCACATCCTTTTCCACTTAGTATGGCATTGGGGACCTTAGCTGATGGTCTGGGCTGTTTCCCTTTTGACAACGGGACTTATCTCTCGTAGTCTGACTCCCAGGCTCTGCAGCATAACCATTCGTAGTTTGACAGGGTTCGGTAACCATTACAGTCCCTATCCCGATCAGTGCTCTACCGCCTATGCTTACTGCCTGAGGCTAGCCCTAAAGCTATTTCGAGGAGAACCAGCTATCTCTGCGTTCGATTGGAATTTCACCGCTACCCACGATTCATCCGAAAGTTTTTCAACACTCACCGGTTCGGTCCTCCACACGATTTTACCCGTGCTTCAACCTGATCATGGGTAGATCACTACAGTTTCGGGTCTACGAACACCAACTATCCGCCCTTTTCAGACTCGGTTTCCCTACGGCTCCGCATTTCCTGCTTAACCTCGCTGGTGCCCGTAACTCGTTGGCTCATTCTTCAATAGGCACGCCGTCGCTTGCGCTCCGACTGCTTGTAGACATACGGTTTCAGGTTCTCTTTCACTCCGCTCCCGCGGTTCTTTTCACCTTTCCCTCACGGTACTATGCGCTATCGGTCACTAAGAAGTGTTTAGCCTTGGAGGGTGGTCCCCCCGACTTCCCGCAAAATTCCTCGTGCTTCGCGGTACTCTGGATACTGGCC
>NZ_JBQKCH010000043.1:0-760 GCF_052122455.1 Acidaminococcus sp. HCP3S3_G9_1
CAAAACACCCCGGACAGCCACTGTCCGGGGTGTTTTGCTGTGCCGTCTGGGCACAAGCTCCGTTTGTAGGGTTCTATTAGATAATGCCTCTCAGTTTCAGAGGTTCTACCAGAGCGTTCAGAGCTACGATGTAGGCGCCTACACGCATGGTGGTGTTGTATTTCTTGGCTGCGTCATATACGTTGCCGAATGCCTTCACCATCATCTGTTCCTGTCTGTCGACGACTTCTTCTTCCGTCCAGAAGTATCTGTACAGGTTCTGTACCCATTCGAAGTAGGATACGGTTACGCCGCCGCCGTTGGCCAGCACGTCAGGCACTACAGGGATGCCTCTCTTTTCCAGGATGACGTCTGCTTCTGCATCGGTCGGCCCGTTGGCTGCTTCCACGATCATTTTTGCTTTGATCTTGTCAGCATTCTTGGCAGTGATCTGCAGTTCCAGAGCAGCCGGGATCAGTACGGTTACATCCTGTTCCAGCACTTCTTCGTTGCTGATCGGGGTAGCGCCAGGATACCCTTTGATCACGCCGCCGTTGTTCTTGGCATATTCTTCCACTTTGTACGGATCGAAGCCGTTGGCATCATAGATCCCGCCGCTGATATCGCTCAGAGCTACAATCTTCAGGCCTTTGTCGGCTGCGCATTTAGCGGTCCAGGAACCTACGTTGCCGAAGCCCTGGATAGCCAGAGTAGCGTCTTCCGGTTTAACTCCTTCTCTCTTCAGCAGTTCCAGAGTAGCGGTGATTACGCCACGGCCCGT
>NZ_JBQKCH010000044.1:0-683 GCF_052122455.1 Acidaminococcus sp. HCP3S3_G9_1
AGAAAATTCGAGTGTTTTCCTTGTCAAAGGTACAGTGACCAACTTCGTCAATAATCAGGCAAGAAGGACGTACCAACGTATTCAATACTTTAGATACTCTTCCTGTTTGGCGAGCCAGAGTAAAACGGTCTCTTAGTTCCGTCATTTTAATGAAATACGCTTTCAGTCCTTTGTGGCAGCAGGCATATCCAAAGGCTTGTGCCAGGTGTGTTTTCCCTGTGCCAGCAGGACCTATCAGTGCCACATTTTTGTGAGCATAGATAGCAGATAAAGTTGCAAGACTTTTAATCTGCTTCACGTTCTTTCCGTGAAGCAGATTAAAATCAAAGCTCTCAAAGGTTTTCGGATTGCTTAAAGGCAATCTGCTAAGCCTTAAGAGTGTGCGTACAGTTGCTTCTTTCTTCTTTTCGCCAATGTGGGCGAAGATGGCAGCTACAGCATCTATGGTTTCATCAGAATAATGTCCTTCTTCAGCCAGAGAAGCCAGTTCCACAGCACTAAAATCAAGATGGAGCACTTTGCAGCTTTTATCAATCTTTTCAATCAGCTCCTCATTCATTCTCGCTGCCCTCCTTATCAAAATTGAATTTTTCAAAGGAAAGGGATGGAGATGCCTCTGCTGGTGCAAGCTGTTTAATTGTCGTACGGATAGGAGCGGTAGGCAATTCCTCAGGCTGCCGTTT
>NZ_JBQKCH010000045.1:0-648 GCF_052122455.1 Acidaminococcus sp. HCP3S3_G9_1
CCACAAACAGGCTTGAGCTTTCCTGCCCAGCTTTAGTTGTTTGGGTTGGGTTGGGTTGGGTTGGGTTGGGGGAGACGTAACATTTCTGTACGTACGACGGACGTACGCCGTAACGTACGACGTACATACAACGCGACATGCACCTCATGACGCGCCGCCCTTGATGGCCCGGAGCTGCGCCCTTTTAGCCCTCCACTCAGCGACCCGCTGACGCTCACTCTCACGCCTCGACTCAATATCAGCCCTGCTCGGATTGATCTGCACCCAGTCGTGGAACTGCCATCCGCCCTCCACCTCGTCCCACAGTCCAGCCTGGACGAGGGTTCTTGCGTCGGCAGGTCTGGCTCCGAGTGCGGGTAGCATCCCGGCCGGGACATGGCCGTCGGTGAGATGATCGGCGCACCACGATCCGGCGATCACCCACACCCCCATCGCCCGCAGTCCCGCCTGATGTCGTTTCGGGTGGGAGTGTAGTTTGTCATCGACGCGCATCCACGCCATGTCAGGGCTCCTCTCTGAGTCGTCTCGATGCTCTGCGCGGGTCGCCCTTGCATGCGACGATCAGATACTGATGCAGTCGCGTGAGTTTCCGCGACGCACGCATCGTGCGGCCCGCGATCATCTGGAGGCTTCCGTGCGGGTCGAGGA
>NZ_JBQKCH010000046.1:0-616 GCF_052122455.1 Acidaminococcus sp. HCP3S3_G9_1
AGGAGTCAGCTGTCTAAGGTGGGGCCGATGATTGGGGTGAAGTCGTAACAAGGTAGCCGTTCGAGAACGAGCGGCTGGATCACCTCCTTTCTATGGAGAACCGAAGGAGTCCAAGGACTTACTTCTATTCTCGTCGACGCACATCTGTCAAGAACAATATTCGGTTCTCAGGGCTCGTCCCTGAACATGAACCTTGAAAACTTCATAGAAGAGACAAATTAAAGTCTTAGACATTGTGATGAATGTCTAAGCACCTCTGATCTAAATGCGAATTTAGAAACGAGTAACGAGAACTAGGCACACGTAAGTGTGACCTTAGTAAAGAACCGGAGTCTTAAAGCAATTTAAGATTCAAGCTCGCGAAGAGATTTTGGATGGATGCAAGGAACGGCGAGCATGGCGAAGGAGACTATACTCAAGTATGTCGACTGAGCCACGCGCAGACGTGACGCAGCAGACGCCAAAATATCGCAGCGAGGAAGTCAAGCTACTAAGGGCATACGGCGAATGCCTTGGCACTAAGAGCCGATGAAGGACGTGGTAAGCTGCGAAAAGCTACGGGGAGCCGCAAGCAGGCTTTGATCCGTAGATGTCCGAATGGGGAAACCCACCATCC
>NZ_JBQKCH010000047.1:0-566 GCF_052122455.1 Acidaminococcus sp. HCP3S3_G9_1
GATCAAAGCCTGCTTGCGGCTCCCCGTAGCTTTTCGCAGCTTACCACGTCCTTCATCGGCTCTTAGTGCCAAGGCATTCACCGTATGCCCTTAGTAGCTTGACTTAAAATTACTTCGATATTTTGGCGTCTGCCGCGTCACGCCTCCGCTCCGCTCAGTCGACATACTTGAGTATAGTCTCCTTCGCTGTGCTCAGCGTTCCTTGCATCCATCCAAAATCTCTTTGTAATTTTCTGGTTCAGTACTAAGGAACTTACGTTCCCTAGTATTTCTCGTTACTCGTTTCTAAATTCGCATTTAGATCAGAGGTGCTTAAACATTCATCACAATGTCTAAGACTTTAATTTGTCTCTTCTATGAAGTTTTCAAGGTTCATGTTTCAGGGACGAGCCCTGAGAACCGAATATTGTTCTTGACAGATGTGCGTCGACGAGAATAGAAGTAAGTCCTTAGACTCCTTCGGTTCTCCATAGAAAGGAGGTGATCCAGCCGCTCGTTCTCGAACGGCTACCTTGTTACGACTTCACCCCAATCATCGGCCCCACCTTAGACAGCTGACTCCTAAA
>NZ_JBQKCH010000048.1:0-459 GCF_052122455.1 Acidaminococcus sp. HCP3S3_G9_1
ACTTTATCCATACTCTTTACCAGATGGACTTCCTGATCCAGGCTTTCCACGAATTTCCCTTTTGCCGCTTTTCCATCCACGTACCGGAGAAAAGCGGCAATCTCAGGATCAACCGCATTTTCGCTGCCTTTACTGTTCAGGAACATCCTGGTTTCCTCATCTTTTAATTTTACCCTGTTATCTTCCTGACAGCAATGGGTAAATGTGTAAATTGGCAGATTCCGATGGAACGGGTCGAACGTGCAGATAAAGATTACGTGGGACGGGTTCAGTTCTTCATAGGGTTTGCCTTTATCCAGCAGTTCCCCATCAATCAGACTCTGGTAGAAACGGCTGCGTTTGGCCAGATCATTTCTGGGGGAGTTGGTGCACTGCATCTCGATGTCGTACACGCGGCCTTCTTCGTCTTCCACATATACATCAAGACGGATGCTTTTGCCGTCCAGCCGGAGGTTGACG
>NZ_JBQKCH010000049.1:0-436 GCF_052122455.1 Acidaminococcus sp. HCP3S3_G9_1
CGGATCAAAGCCTGCTTGCGGCTCCCCGTAGCTTTTCGCAGCTTACCACGTCCTTCATCGGCTCTTAGTGCCAAGGCATTCACCGTATGCCCTTAGTAGCTTGACTTAAAAATTGCTTTCGCAATTTCTGGTTCTTTACTAAGGTCACACTTATGTGTGCCTAGTTCTCGTTACTCGTTTCTAAATTCGCATTTAGATCAGAGGTGCTTATCTGATCATCACATCAGATAAGACTTTGTTTGTCTCTTCTATGAAGTTTTCAAGGTTCATGTTCAGGGACGAGCCCTGAGAACCGAATATTGTTCTTGACAGATGTGCGTCGACAAGAATAGAAGCGAATCCTTGGATTCCTTCGGTTCTCCATAGAAAGGAGGTGATCCAGCCGCTCGTTCTCGAACGGCTACCTTGTTACGACTTCACCCCAATCATCGGCCCC
>NZ_JBQKCH010000050.1:0-391 GCF_052122455.1 Acidaminococcus sp. HCP3S3_G9_1
TTCGATGCTCTGGGTCAGGTTCTCCAGTTTCTCTTCCATGCGTACCAGCAGGTACCAGGAAATGACCATGGGGAATCCGTACTGGGCAGCCTGGCCGGCCAGCAGGGACAGATCCTCCATGGGTTAGCCCTCGGTGACTTCGTCAGTTCCGTCAGAGAGCAGATCCTTGACGTCGGTCACTTTGGCCCCCTGGATGGTTTCCACAGGAATGCCGTTCTTGGTGAGGAAGACTTTGCTTTCCACCACTTTGTTCATCACCGGCAGCACCATTTCCCGGTCTACGTCAGAGCGGGGGTTCACGATGCGGATGTTTTTGGTCGCTTTTTCGCTGTCCTTGAAAATCAGGTCCAGTTTTCTGGAATCTGCCATTGTGCACTACCTCCTTTACGCC
>NZ_JBQKCH010000051.1:0-368 GCF_052122455.1 Acidaminococcus sp. HCP3S3_G9_1
ACTGCTTTCGATGGTGAAATTAAAATAAAAACAGACGTGAGCAAAAATCGCTCACGTCCGTGTGTGGTAGATGAATTGGAGCTTACCCCAACATTTGACAAAGAACCTAAATTTTTCATTTGGCTCGAGACTCGAGACTCAAGACTCGAGACCGAGCCGCTATGCGACTCATAAAACCGGCTCTTCGCTCTCCACCAACAAGCCGTGACTCATGGCCCGCGACAAAAAGGCCTGCATCTTTCGATGCAGGCCTTTTCTTCTAACCGGCAGCTCCCTATCCTCCCGGACCGTTTCCAGTCGAGTACTTTCGGCGTATAAGGGCTTAACTGCTGTGTTCGGCATGGGAACAGGTGGATCCCCTTAGCTAT
>NZ_JBQKCH010000052.1:0-350 GCF_052122455.1 Acidaminococcus sp. HCP3S3_G9_1
CTGGGGGAGTTGGTGCACTGCATCTCGATGTCGTACACGCGGCCTTCTTCGTCTTCCACATATACATCAAGACGGATGCTTTTGCCGTCCAGCCGGAGGTTGACGGTCTTTCTGCCGGAGGCCGATGGTCATGAGCTGACAGTCACTGGTCTCTAGTCTCTAGCAGAAGGAGGGAACCCGCCGGGCGGGTTCCTGGGAACGTATAAAAAACGGAGGCCGGGATGGGCGGGCCTGGGGCCCGCCCCTCGTATAATAGAGTTGTACCAGATATTCCCTTTTATAGTGAATTACGGTACGATTAGAATGGAGCTGTGGATCGGTTGCGCGCCCCTACCGCTTGACGGTTTTCG
>NZ_JBQKCH010000053.1:0-312 GCF_052122455.1 Acidaminococcus sp. HCP3S3_G9_1
GAACGGCGGATTTCTTTTGACGGTTTTATTTCTTATGAGAACCGGAGATTCGGAGTCCCCTTCAGTTACACGGAAAAAGTTGCTCGGGTTAAACGGGTTGATGACAAACTCTACATCTACTCTTCAGATATGAGTCGTTTGCTGACCACTCATCCCATAACCTGGGACCGCCATGACAGTTTTTGCAAGGATCAGTATGACAAACGGCAGCCTGAGGAATTGCCTACCGCTCCTATCCGTACGACAATTAAACAGCTTGCACCAGCAGAGGCATCTCCATCCCTTTCCTTTGAAAAATTCAATTTTGATAAG